>USEW01000157.1 GCA_900553845.1 uncultured bacterium | reverse complement strand
TGAAAACTATAAATGTAAATGAAATAATAAAGACAGTTAAGGAGTTATCAATAGAAGCAAATTACTATTTGCCTAATGATGTAAAAGAAGCAATGAAACAATATAACAAAGATTATATAAAACAGGTTAATGAAACAGCCAATAAAACATATAAAGAATTATCAGAACGTGAAAATTCAACTTCATCATATGATGCTGGTTTTGCGGATCATCATAATGACTAAATTATACTTTGTCATAGATTTCGTTTTTATTAAAACCATATAACGTCACAAGAATTGTAACAATATCCTTTTTTGAAAAACCTTTATTTTTTAATTGTTCAATTTTATTCATTAAATCTATATTAAAAATATCATATGTATTGTCTTTTTTATGAATCATAACAACAATCTCGCCTTTTAAAATGCTGGTTTTATAAAAATCGATAATATTTTCAATATTATCTGTTTTAATTTCTTCATAAATTTTAGTCAACTCTCTGCCAATAGACACAATAACATCATGTCCAAGAATATTTCTTATGTTATCCAAAGTTTTTAAAAGCCGGTTGGCTGATTCGTAAAAAACAATATCATTAAAACAATTTTTCAAAATTAATTTTTTCTGGGCTTCAAAAGTACGTGGCAAAAAACCTAAAAAAACAAAAGCCTCATCATTTTTATATGTAGCGGACAAAAAAGTAATCAACGCGCAAGGCCCTGGTATTGGTATAATATTGATGTCTGTTTGAGAAAGACTGTTTATTAAAACCCTTCCGGGGTCAGAAATACAAGGTGTACCAGCATCTGAAATAAGAGCAATTTGTTTATTTTCATTTAATATTAATCGTTTAATATCTTCAACACGACTTTTTTCGTTAAACTTGTGATAACTTAAAAGTTTTTTGTTATCTATTGAGTAATGATTTAACAGATATTGAGAATTACGTGTATCCTCACATAAAATAATATCAACTGATTTTAAAACTTCAACAGCACGCAAAGATATATCATTTAAATTACCAATCGGAGTAGCAACAATATAAAGACATCCTTTGGCTGTAGTATCCATAAAACACTTTCCTGTTATAGTAAAGTTTCGTCATATGCTGTTAATAAAAGAGGTTCACCATCGGTAACACAAACAGTATGTTCAAAATGAGCTGAAGGTTTACCATCATTTGTCACAACAGTCCAATTGTCATCAAGAGTATAGACATCGTCACAACCTAAGTTTAACATAGGTTCAATGGCAATGGTCATACCATGCTTAAGTTTTACCTTGCTCCCGGTGGCATAATTATAAACAAACGGTTCTTCATGCATTCTTCGGCCCACACCGTGACCACCATAATTTCTCACAATACCTAAGTTTTTACTATTAGCAACATTTTCAATAGCACGACCAACATCATCAAGTGTATTGTTTTCTTTCATTTTCGAAATACCAGCAAACAAAGCTTTTTCAGTAGTTTCAAGAAGCATTTTACACTCATCGGAAATATTTCCCACAGGATAAGTCCAAGCACTATCACCAACAAACCCATGATAAGTAGCGCCTATATCAATACTTACGATTTCACCTTCATTAAGCTTGCGTGTTTTTGAAGGGAAACCATGGACAACTTCATCATTTATTGAAACGCAAATTGAATAAGGGAAACCGTTATAACCTAAAAAAGTCGGAATAGCTTTATATTCTTTAATAATTTTATTACATTCATTGTCAAGCTCAATTGTTAAAATGCCAGGCTCGACAATTTCTTTCATTTTTTTGTGACACAAAGCAACGATATTGCCAGCCATTTTCATATATTTTATATCATCACGAGATTTGCGGCTGATACTCATTTAATTTACCTCAACAACATTTAACAATTTTTCAAAAATATCATCAACTTTACCATTTGCATCAATTTTATAAAGCTGATTTCTTTTTTCAAAAAATTCAACAAGAGGCTTTGTTTCTTCGTCATAAGTTTTGAAACGTTTTAAAGCGATTTCATAAGTGTCGTCAGCACGTTGTACTAATTTTTCACCATCCTCATCACAAACATCATCATTTTTTGGAGGAGCAAATTTTAAATTATATATTTTTTTACACTTAGGACAGCTACGTCGATTAATAATACGATCCATAAGTATGTTTTGGTCAACTTCAAAATAAATGGCCATCATTTTAACATTGTCATCTTTAAAAATAGTATTATTCATCTCATCCAATGTTTGAGCTTGTTCAAGACTTCGTGGAAAACCGTCAAGAATAACACCGTTTTTACAATCGTCTTGGAGAAGTCTGTTTTTAATAATTTTAGCAACAATTTCAGGCGGCACAAGCTTACCTTCATCAATATATTTTTTTGCAATAACACCATCTTCGGTTTGTTTTTTAATAACATCACGAATTAAACTACCTGTGTCAATATGCGGTAAGTTCAATTTTTTGGAAAGCATAATTGTCTGAGTTCCTTTGCCACAAGCCGGTGGGCCAATAAATATCAATTGTTTTTTCATATTTTATCTCACTTTATAAAACTACTTAATAACAAAATTATAACACTAGAATATTTTATGAACAACTTTTTATTTTTACATAAACCGTCTCAATTACTGCAAAAGAAGTCCAATGGTTGACACTTCGTATAATATCTTGCTATTCGTTAATCTGCTACTTATTCTCTTTTTTAAATTTATCCAAAGTGAGTTTGTTGGCGATAAGAGTTAAACCACCCACAACAGTTGCCACCAAAGCACCAACTGCAACACCTTTCAGTGCATTTTTTGTTTTGTAGTCTTTCTTTTTTACAAACTTATCAATATGATTTAACTCTACATTTGATATATATCCATAAAAAATTCCACTACTTATAGCTCCAATAATATTAGAAAGCATTAAAGATTTTTTTAAATTTTTCTCTTTATTTTCATCATCTTTTACCCATATATAAGAAGGTTTACTGGCATAAATGAATGACGATATAAGCATAGTACCTAAAGCCAAAAGTCCATAATATTTAGCTGGTGTCTTTCTTTTTGTTTCTAGAAAGTCATCCAATAAGTTTCTAATTATACCACTACTTTTTTCTTTTTTTTCGTTTAAAACAGTATGTTTTATATTTTTGGTTTTGTAAGTATCTAGATAATCAAAAACAGCAATACCTGAAGCTATCGCTCCAAATGTAGAAATTAATGAAAACGGATGTTTAACAGGTTGTATATATCCAGATTGTGTTCTTTTTTCTATAATATGATTATTATAGTATGAATATTTATCATTTATCATAATTACTCCACTTTTTATATAATATATAATCTTTTTATATTTATATAAAAATTAATCATAATAGCCTGTTTGTTGTTGATATATTTTTATTACACTTTCTCCTAAAGCTTTTGTAATACCAAATGCAACAGTACCATTGACAGCATTACCAACGAAAGGTATCATGCCAAGTAAAGCTTTACCTGCTTCTTTTCCTAATTCTTTAGCAATCTCTTTTACACTTTCACTAACTAAAGTTGTCAATGTATCTCTCAAAGCTTCTGATGCTGGGACTCCAAAAGTTTCTCCAAATTCGCTTATTACTTCACCATCCAACCAATTTTGCCCTAAATCTATACCATACTCTCGGCCAATATTAAAAACCATAGCTTTTTCGTTAAGTTTTAATGGCACAATGTCTAAAAATGGAACTTGCGCACAAGCTGCACCTATGGTGGCAGCAACACCGGCATGTCTATTAACAATCTTTTTAGCTCTATCTTTTCTTCCGCCAAAACCAATTTCACCATTTGTTTCTTCTGTTTTTTCAA
>USEW01000156.1 GCA_900553845.1 uncultured bacterium | reverse complement strand
TATATAATTTTTAAAAACTTTACAAATATTAATATTTTATTTTTTTTAATAAAACGACAGCATTTGTCTCAATCGCTTTACATTCGCCAACTGCATCCATTTTTTCTTTTGTTTTTGCTTTAACAGAGATTTGATTTTTATTAAGATTTGTTAAGAAAGAAAGGTTATCAATAATACTTGGGATGTATGAAGCAAGTTTGGGTTTTTGTGCTATTATATTCGTATCAATATTTACTATTTCATAATTTTCTTGTTCAACTATTTCAAGAGTTTTTTTTAATAAAATGCAGCTGTCTATGTCTTTGTATGCTATATCGTTATCTGGGAAATGGGAACCTATATCGCCCAGTGAAAGTGCGCCTAGGAGGGCATCTATTATTGCGTGGATTAAGGCATCACCGTCACTATGAGCCATAAATCCTTTTTCGTATGGGATTAATACACCGCCTAGTATTAACTTGCAATTTTCTTCAAGTCTATGTATATCGTAACCGTTGCCAATTCTAAAATCCATCTTGTTCCAATTTTATTATAAGAATATTCAAAGGTCAAATCTCTGAGATGTATTATTAATTTTTACAATTATACATATTTTCGGTATGATAGAAGGAGCTTTGATGTTTTGTCAAAGTTGGGTAAGCTTCTCTAGCTTTAACCTCCGCTTGAACAACAGATTATAGTTAAGAATAGTCATGTCGAAGGAGGTGAAAAAGTATGATTAATCTTGAATTAATCAAAAAAGTTCTAGTAATACTAGAACTTTTAATTAGATTAATTTTGATATTAATCTAGAGGGAAGTTAAGAAAGGTTTCAGGAATGCACAGTTCTTGGAACCTTTTCCCTTAGATATATTTTTATTATACACATATTTCTTATCTTTTTCAACATCTGTCAATAATCTTTACATTTATACATATCTTCGGTATAATTAAAACCAAATAGGGCAAACCCTGCGACAAACTTTCCAAAGTTGTGTGAGACGAACTGTAAATTCGGTAATATGTCATAATAACAAAGGAGGTGATGTCGGAAATGTTAATCGCAATAAGCGAAAAAGCACTATTTTTAATCTTATTGATTTTAATAGTGCTTATATTCAAACATTAGGGTTTTTAAAGAGCGGGTCTCAAACCGCTCACCCTATTTTTATTATATCATTTTTTTTATATTTTTCAATATATTAAATAATTATGAATCATTATAATCATTTAATAAAACTACAAGTTTATCTATATTGACCATTAAATGTGATATCATAATGCTCATATTATGAATTTCTTCTAAATCATTTATGAATGCAAGCATATTTTTTTAAAATACAACCTAAACCATACACGTTGTTTGCATACTTTTTTGCAAGCACAAATTTATCCTCAGTTAAAATCATCCCAATCTCCTTATCTTTTTTTGCATGAAATTATAATGACATAAAAGATAAGCTTTGTATGTATTCCAATAGGCTACTAACACTTTATTCCAATCCCACATTCTCCAAATGCTCGATTTTAGGGTTATTAAACCCAATAATTGAAACAACATCAAGCTGAAACTTTGAATATTTTTTATTGGAATGCTTTGTCATATAATCCAACATAGCCATAAATAATCTTTCTAATTTTGTATGGCTTATCGACTCCAAAGGATGACCGTAGTTTACCGTCGAACGAGCTTTTACTTCCACAAATGTTAAAACATTATTTTTACAAGCAATAATATCTATCTCGGCGAACTTTGAATAATGATAATTCGTTTCAATAATTTTATAACCGTTTTTTTCAAGATAGTCGCAAGCTATTTTCTCGCCTTCTTGCCCTTTTATACGTTTATTAATTGTCATTTTTAATATCATCAATATTTGTTATAATGGTTTTAACATTTCCTAAAGCGGTAAAGTTTTTAGGCTCCATAGTAATGATAATCTTATCAGCATCAATTGAACGATTTTTTTCAACAATTTTGGCTCGACCCAAAAACACTATTTTATTAAACTTGTTTGTTACTTTACTTGGAAAAACAGTAACTTTAGGTCCATAAGCTTTATAATCATCATAATATATAGTTACTTTGTTACTTGCAAGTATTGTATTAGCGGGTTTATTATACTGTTGATACTGAGCCCATACTTCAATTTGTTTACCATTGTCCATAATCATTTTGGAATATGTATTGCCAATTGACACAATCTCTTGATTTGAAGCTGTATAAACAAATCTATCAGCATAAGCTTTATTTTCTTTTTGGTTAATTTTAGCATTACCAATTAATTGCATTTTTTTAACATCGCCCTTTTTGCTGACATCGACAATAGCCTTATCGCCATAAGCCACCATATCCTGATAATGCACAATAACCGAACCATTTGCTCTCATTTGTTCAATTTGAGTATCATATTCCTGAGTATCAGCATTTATAACCACAATAGGAGTATTCCCCTCAGTTATAATAGACTGAGCTTCCCCTTCTGCTCGTACAACTTTATTAATAAGAGATACCTTCAAAATATTTGCCTTAACTTCCCGTTTTTTATTTTCATTTACTTCATAAGCATAAGGTTTGTCATAGAAAGTTGCTGTATCAAGTTTGTTATTACGCCTAATTGTTACATCAGCTCTATCACTTTCAACAGTAAGGTTGTCAAGTTTAACTTTTACTCCGCCGTCAAGTTTTATCTTCTTTTCTTTATCTGAAAAAGTTTGAGTTTTGGAATCAATTATTAAATCTGAAGAAAATACTGCCATACTTGAAAATATTAACAGTAATAATATTAAAACCTTTTTCATTTAGCCCCTTTCTTATTGTTCAGCTGTATCGCAGAACCCGAAGTATCCTTGCCATCACTATCATATAATTTTGTTGTTGTTTTTCCCATGATTTTAAATTTTTCATAACCTGCACTGATTATACCTTTATCTGCTGTAGCAATCATCTCATTATTTTTCTTTATAACTACATGCCCCTCTGCAACAGTATCTTTATCAGAACCAGACCAGGTTAATTTATCAGTATTAAGTGAAGTTGAGTCTTCTAATACTATATATGTGTTATCGTAAAGTGTTATAACACCCGTCTTTTCATTATAAGTACCTCTTGAAGACTGAAAACTCATAGAAACTTTATTTTCTTTATAAAAATTTCCAATAACATTGTTCAATGTTGCAATGCTGTGATCATTGCTGTAATGCCCTGTTTCGCCATAAATTTCAAAATATTTATCACCGTCTTTTGTTTCCGTGATAATAATTCCGGTAGCATCAACTTTTTGTTCATCAGCAGAGCCTTTAAGCTGTGCACGGGAATAATTTCCTGTAATCACAATTGCGCTCATAAAAGCCCAGCACATAACCAATACAACACCTAACGCAGCTATAAGATAGGTGCGTTTTTTTTTGTCCAAATTCTTAATTCTCTCGAATATTCTCTTAAGAGTTTCCATAAAAACATTCTAACACAGGGGTAAATGTACATCAATCCTTAAGCCATTCTACAAACCATAAAGTTATTCTTAGGGTAAAAGTACATCAATGTTTAGCATTAAGATTTTATATAATCCTGAGTTTTTAATGACAAAATCTTCACAACCTCTTCTTTGCTGGTAGTTGACCCGAATATAATTGCAAACAAAGGATTATCAAGAGGATTTATTCTTCTCACCTCAAGAACATTTGAATAATTTGATAGAAATCTCTCATACTCAAAACCTTTGTATTTTTTCCGGTCAAAATTTGCAGGAACTTCTGCCATCGAGAAATAAAAAACATCTCTGGTCGCATTTGCAAGAATTTCATTCCAATTAGGTTTC
>USEW01000155.1 GCA_900553845.1 uncultured bacterium | reverse complement strand
TTCCGATCTATTTTTTATAGAGGAATTTTTTCATGAATAAAACGCAATTCCATTTTATTGCAATTGGCGGCATAGGTATGAGCGGGTGTGCAAAGTATTTGCTTAAAAAAGGGTACAAAGTTTCAGGTTCTGATATTGAAGATAATAAATATTTAAAACCATTGGCAGAAATGGGTGCAAAAATATTCATTGGACACGATGAAAAAAATATTGAAGACAATGAAAATTTAATTATTGTTGTTTCAACTGCAATACATCAAGATAACCCGGAGTTGCTGAAGGCAAAAGAACTTGGTTTAAAAATATTTCACAGATCTGATTTATTAAGTTATATAGCATCAGAATTTCAAAAAAAAGAGCATAAAAATGACAAACTACCTATATTTTTCGGATTTTCAGGAACACACGGCAAAACAACAACATCGGGATTATGTTCTTACATATTAAATAAAGCAAAACAAAATTCGTCTTTTATTGTTGGCGGAATAGTGCCTGAAATTAACACAAATGCTCTTTACAACGGCGACGATTATTTTGTTGCAGAGTTAGACGAATCAGATGGAACAATTGTCAAATATTCACCAAATATAAGCGTTATTAACAACCTTGAATTGGACCATATTGATTTTTATAAAGACGGTCTTGCTTCTTTATTTGAAACTTTTGATACATATATTTTGGGTTTAAAGGAAAATAGTGTCGTTATTTTAAATAAAGACAATAAAAATACAATGGAATTATTAAAAAGACATAATGATAAAAATTTAAAATTTGTCACATTTTCACTAAATGATAAAACTGCCGATTATTATGCAGATGAAATAAATTATATAGATTTAGGTTCAAAATTTAATGTATATAAAAATGGACAATATCTTGGAATAATAGAAATGAATATACCTGGTGAACATAACGTTTATAACGCGTTAGCTGTTATAAGCGCATTGATGAAAGCAGAATTTAATTTCAATGATATAAGCAATTATTTTTCAAGTTTTACCGGTATGGGGCGCAGGTTTCAAAAAGCTGCAGAATTTAATAACATTATAGTTATTGATGATTACGGTCATCATCCTACAGAAATATGTTTCACTTTAAAAAGTGTATCGCTTTCAAAAAGGAGAAAAATTGCAATATTTCAGCCTCACAGATATACAAGATTACAAGGACTTTGGAATGAGTTTATTGAATGTTTTAAAAATAACAACATTGATTTGCTTGTTGTGACTGATGTTTATGCTGCAAGCGAGGATGAAATTGAAAATATCAATTCACAAAAATTCGTTGAAGATTTTAAAAATCACTCAAATATCGAATCAATTTATGTAAGTGGCTCAATAAAAGAAGCATCAAAAAATATTCTGCCCAATTTAAAACCAAATGACCTTGTATTGACCTTTGGAGCCGGTGATATCACTAAAATGGGTTCATATTTAGAAGAAAATTATACAAATTTAGCAAAAAAAATAAGGTAAAATATGATTATTGAAAAAAACTATAATTTAAAAAATTTAAATACATTAAAAATAGACACAATTGGAAAAAATGTTTATTTTCCTGAAACTGAAGATGAACTTATTGATATTTTAAAAAATAATAAAAACGTTAAAGTTTTAGGCAATGGTTCAAATTTATTAATTTCAAGCTTTAATCCAAATTGTGATTTTGTTGTTACATCAAAATTAAATGAAATTGTTTTTGAAAATGAAAATACAATAAAAGCCCAAACAGGTGCTTATGGGGCACAACTTTCAAAACTAGCCTATGAAAAAAGTCTAAGTGGGTTTGAATTTTTAATTGGCTTTCCTTCAACTGTTGGCGGAGCAGTTTATATGAATGCATCTTGTCATAATCAATTTACAAGTGACAATTTTTATTCTTGCGTTGTTTATGATATTAAAAATGATAAAAAAGTTATTTTGACAAAGGAAGATATGAAATTTGATTATCGTAAATCAATTCTTCAATTTAAAAATTATATTGTTTTAAATGCAACTTTTATTTTAAATAAAGGAAATAAAAGCCAAATTGATGAGATAATGCAACGAAATTTGGAATTTAGAAGAACACGTCAACCAAGTTTAAAAATTCCAAATGCCGGAAGTATATTTAAAAACCCTCAAGGTGATAGTGCAGGCAGACTGCTTGATTTAAGCGGGGTAAAAGTTTTTAGTGTTAATGGTGCTATGGTATGGGAAAACCATGCAAACTTTATAATTAATGAAAATAATGCAACGTCAATTGACATTTTAAAATTAATGGAACTTATGAGAAATGTAGTTTATGATAGATATAAAATAAGCCTAGAGCCTGAAATTGAATTTATTGATGGTGACAATGAAGAAGAAAATAAGATTTGGGCTAATTTGAAAAGTAAAAAAGAAGATTAAAATTATATTACAATAAAAATTGGTGGAAATATGATAGATATAAAAAATAAAGATATAAAAATTGGTGTACTTTGTGGCGGGATGTCAAACGAACGGGAAATTTCATTGCGCTCGGGTAAAAAAGTTTACGAATCTTTAATCAAGCAAGGTTATAAAAACACCATGCTTATTGATGTTGATGAAAATGTTGCGCAAAAGCTAAAAGAAGAAAAAATAGAATATGCTTATAACGCTCTTCATGGAAAGTATGGTGAAGACGGCTGCATTCAAGGATTGTTGGAGATATTAAAAATTCCATATACAGGCTGTGGTGTCTTATCAAGTTCAATATGTATGGATAAAGCATACACAAAGCTTGTTTTAGCTCAAAATAAAGATATTCCGTTAATTAAATCTGTGTTGGTTAATAAAGATGAAAAAAATATTGTTGAAAACGTAAAAGATTTAAAATATCCTCTTATGCTAAAACCGGTATGTGAAGGTTCAAGCATTGGAATGTTTTGTATTATGAATGAAAAAGAATTGATTGAAAAATTTAATGAATCAATAAAATGTAACCAGGACATTTTAATTGAGGAATATATTGAAGGCACAAGTTGTACAGTTGGTGTTTTGGAAATAGACAATAAACTTGCAGCAACGGAAGTTTTAGGGTTTGAAACAAAAACAAAGTGGTATGACTTTGAGGCAAAATATACTCCAGGACTTACAAAATTCATTATGGGGGCAGGGTTTGATGAAAAATTAAAAGAAAAAATCAAAGATATTGCTATTAAAGCGTTTATGGCTTGTAAGTGTAAAAATGTAGCTCGTGTTGATTTTTTAGTTGATAAAAATCAAATACCATATGTTCTTGAAATAAATACAAGCCCGGGCATGACTGATTTAAGTGACTTGCCTGCTCAATCTGTTGAAATAGGTTTAGATTATGATAATTTAGTTTTAAATATTTTAAGCGGTTGTAGTTTAAATAAATAAAGAAATATAAATTTAATGGAAAATAATAGGCAATATAACAATCATATAAGTACACAACAAATAAAACAATTGAGGCAAAGAAGACGACGTGAAGTATTTATGAATCGTGTGAAAGCCTTATTTAACCTTCTAATTGTATTATTTCTACTATTTGCTTTATTTAAAGCTGTTACTTTAAAACAATGGTACTTAAATAAAGATGTATTTAAAAAAGCAAATAGTAGGTATTTAAAAATATTTGGGAATAATATTACACCTGATTATCAGATATTAAATTCATTGAGATTCATTCAACTTCCTAATAAACCTATATATTTACTTAAAACTAAGCCGTTAAAAGAACAATTATTAAAATTGTCACCTGTTAATGAAGTGCATGTTTTAAGATATTGGTTTCCAGCTAGACTTGAGATCATAATTGAAGAAAGAATTCCAATATTGACAATAGCCCCAAGTGAAAAAGTCGCTCCAATAGCTTTCTT
>USEW01000154.1 GCA_900553845.1 uncultured bacterium | reverse complement strand
CGCCACCGGTGTTCCTCCTGATATCTACGCATTTCACCGCTACACCAGGAATTCCCTTCACCTCTACCACATTCTAGCTCAACAGTATCCGGTGCCGAACCGAGGTTGAGCCCCGGGATTTAACACCAGACTTGTTATGCCGCCTACGAACGCTTTACGCCCAATGATTCCGGACAACGCTTGCACCCTCCGTATTACCGCGGCTGCTGGCACGGAGTTAGCCGGTGCTTCCTCTGTGGGTACCGTCAAATTTCGTCCCCACTGACAGTGTTTTACACCCCGAAGGGCTTAATCACACACGCGGCGTTGCTGCGTCAGGGTTCCCCCCATTGCGCAAAATTCCCTACTGCTGCCTCCCGTAGGAGTATGGGCCGTGTCTCAGTCCCATTGTGGCTGATCATCCTCTCAAACCAGCTACTGATCGTCGCCTTGGTGGGCATTTACCCCGCCAACAAGCTAATCAGATGCAGGCTCATCCTTGAGCACCGGAGTTTTCAAGATACTTATTTCAAAGCATCTCATATGGGGTATTAGCAGTCGTTTCCAACTGTTGTCCCCCTCTCAAGGGCAGATTTCCTACATATTACTCACCCGTCCGCCACTTTCCTCTCTAGCAAGCTAGAGATTCTCGTTCGACTTGCATGTATTAAGCACGCCGCCAGCGTTCGTCCTGAGCCAGGATCAAACTCTCCATTGTCAGAAATTATTTTCTAAACAACTTAAAGTTGTCTAAGACTCATTTCAAATTGCTTGGCTTTCGCCTTTGCGTTGTCTGTCTTCTTTTATTAAAATTAACAGGCATTTATTCTTTCGTCATTATTTTCTATTCTGTTTTCAAAGTTCAAATCACAAAAGAGAACAAACTATAAACTAGTTATTCAACCCAGTTTAATATTCCCTTTACCTAACCTCTTTATCATATTCCAAAGAGATTTCATTGTCAAGAGTTTTTTCAAAACTCACAAACTTTTTTATTTCTCAATCAAAACATTTACTTGTTTATATTATAACAAATATTTTTTAATGTCAAGAATTATTTTTTTAAAGATTTATCAAATCTTTTTTAACTTTTTAATCTTATATTAAAGATTTTTAAAACTCAAGCTTTATTTTTTTTTAACTTCAAGCTCAACATTTAAATCATAAAATAAAAAATTATTTTGTCAAGTTTTTATTTTTTTATATTTTCAAGTATTAATGTTTTGGGCAATCCCACCACTCTTTTTTTAATTCGGAAGGCAATTGTAAAACCTTAATTAGCAAATATCTTATTTACTATACAAATTAAAAAGTTGTTTACTGTCAATCAGCTTTTAGTCTTTTAGACTTGAAACTGAACTGTATCAGTCCCAACTCTTATAATATAACCCACACTATTTTAAAAATCAAGTCTTTTTTTAATTTTTTTTTTATTTTTATTAATCCATTTATACACAAGCTTTTTCAGGTTAACATTTTTTAATGATTATAAATAGATACTGCATTTTTATTTCTAATATACTCTAAAATAGCTCCACCTATTTCTTCATTTGGGTCAAAATTTACTTCAATATTTGGCATTATACTGTTTCTGATTAACATGCTGCATAAAGGTCCAAAAGCATCAGGAACCTGGGTTTTTCTATATATACCTGCTAAAAATACCTGGATATTTGGACTTTCGCTTTTATTAAATCGTGATAACGTAGGATATAATTTATCTACTCCTTTTGTTCCATTCTCAATCAAACAATCTACTATATAAAGCCCCTCGACTATTTCTTTTTCCCCTTTTGCTTCCTTTAAAAATTTATCCAAATAAGGCAATGCTGCTTCTTTTTGACTTGTTATTTCTTTTACAAGCTTTTCGTTAAATTTTGAATAGTTCATATTTCCGCTTGGCAAAATAGTCTGCTTGCCTATTTGCTGCATCTTTATGTCCATGCTATCTTGGTTTGAATGGGATTTAAAATTTATATTTCTATAATTTATATTGTTTACAAACAACATTTTTCCTCCTTAGGTGAATATATATGGCGGACCGTTTTTAATCTCAAGCAATATATTTTCAGCCATGACTTTTAAGTCTTTTATATCTTTTCCTTCTTTTGATTTTCTATCAAATTCCTGCATTAAAGGCGCTATTGCCGTATTCTTTTTAGCCTGATAGCTTCTTAACTCAACATCAACTAATTGTTTTTGCATATTATATTCTGTTTTTGCATTTGCATTTATTACACCAACTTCCCTCAATGCTTCAATACATTTTGTTCCAATATATCCAATACTTGTTGTTAAAGTCATGGCTAAAAATAAAAAACCAAGTGTCGAATCACAGTCATTCACTATCCAATTGTAAAAATGCCCTCTTAAATCATCAACGTGCGAATAAAATGTAGCTTTATTACCAGGCTTCCCAGCTATTGCTTCAGATGCTGTATCTGAAATTTTTCTCACTTCATGCTTTATTGCCTTTTTAAATTGTTCAAATTCACCTTTATTGTGCATCTTGGATTTTAATGGTTCAAGCATGCTATCTATTTCTTTATTACTAGGAGCAAGTGTTACCATTCTATTTTTTATTTTTTCTATTACATCATCTGGTAAACTTTTAACCTTTGACTCATTACCTACATCTTTTATAAAATCACTTACTGTATTTTTTAACTTGCTTTGAAATTGCTTATAATATTTATCTGCTTCTTTTAAATTTTTCTTTGTTATATATGCCATGACTGCCAAACCACCTAGTGTTAAAGCGCCTAAGCCTAAATAAAATGTATTATCATTTTTAGATTTTTTTGTTTTAACAATTTCTTTCTCTGAAGCTCTAAAATTAACTTTTGCATATGCACGCTCTTTATTTTTATCTTCCAAAACTTGCTCAAATTTTTTAGCACATTTTGCCATCATATCACGTTGTATTTGAACTTTACCTGCAAAACTATTCGTTTCAATTTCTATCATTTTATTTTGAAGTTCAATTTGTGTTTGTGCTTCTTGTTTCTTTACCCATATTGATTTAACTCCATCAACAAAATTTTTAGCAATAAGCCCTATAAAGCCAAGCCCAAATACACCAGTTACCCCAATTAGCGTTTTCGTCGAAGGATCTTGTATTGCCATATATGTTGCAAATACTTTTTCATCATTTAAACATATATTTCTTGGCAATTCGGGCAATTGTCTTTCGAAAGTATTTTTTACTTTATTTCGTGCTGAAGCTTTTATCATACCCGTACATCCAGCTATAAGTCCAGATAAGCCCAAAGAACCTATGCAAGTTCCTAAAAATACCTTTTTGTAATCTTTTTCATTTTCTTTTTCTTTTAAAAATAACTTATCATTTATACAAAATTCATTAACAGTTTCATCACTTGGAATTACCAATGAATTATACATATCATTTAAATATCCTGTATTTAAAACTGCTGCATCATTTCCATGTCGTTTCTTTTTTTCTGCTAGTTTAGCATGCTTTTTTTGTTCATTATTTTGTTGATTAATGTTTGTGTTGGCTATGTTGTTTACCATTTTTATTTCTACCTTTTTTATGTTTCTTTTTATCAAATAAATTTTTAGCCCAATCTTTAATTTTATTTAATTTATTCAATAATTTTTCTTCTTTGCTGACTTTTTGTTGTTCATGTTCCTGATTTGAATTTGCATTTGCAAACCCAAAAAGTTTCAATAATTTATCTTTTAATTCGTTAAAGTTTTCAACAATTTGTTTTTCAATAAAATTCTTAATAAAAACAAAGAAAAACTCGAAAAATTTTTATAAATATAAAACCTGGTAATTATTTACCAGGTCTTTTTATATTTCTATTATTTGTAATAAATTTCCTTTGTTAAATTTTGATAACCTTTGTCGAAAACACTT
>USEW01000153.1 GCA_900553845.1 uncultured bacterium | reverse complement strand
AGGTTATATATTAATATTATATATTAATTTTAAAAGTTTAGCAATAGTAAATAATAGAAAAAAGAATTAAGAAAAAGTAAAAAAAATGAATTGTTCTTAAATAAAAACAAAAAAATGCTTGCATTTATTAAATCATTCATATATAAATCTTTTATTATTTCATTTACAAAACATTTTGAAGGGTCAATAAATAAATTTTTGTCTGCAAATTTACCCAAAACATCTATTAAAAAAGGATAATGAGTACAACCTAAAATTACTTTTTGCGGATTAAACTTTAACATTTGGTATAAATCTGATTTTATTATGTCTTGATTATTTATATCGTTTAAGCCATTTTGTTCAACAATTTTAACCCAATTTGGACAAGCATATTCAAAAATCTTTATTTCACTATTATAAAAATTTATATATTTTGAATATGCATGAGAATTAATTGTGGAATTTGTTGCAAAAACACCTAATCTTTGATAGTTTTGCGAGACTATATATTTTGCAAAACTTTGGATTATTGGATAAATTTTAAAATTATACTTATCTTTAATTTTATCATATACAACTGCACTTGTAGTGTTACAAGCCATAACAACAGCTTTAACATTCATTCTGTCAAAAAAATCAAATATTTTTGTTGCAATTTTAAGCAACTCATCTTCTTTTTTATCACCATATGGTAAATTTTTTGTATCTCCAAAATAAATATAGTTTTCATTTTTTAACTTGCTAAAGAGTTCTTTAAATACACTTAAACCACCCAATCCTGAATCATATATGCCAATTGATTTATACTTTTCTATCATTTTACTGTCTTTAAATACTCCACTATAGCATCAGCTAAAACTTTAGCTGTTTGTTCCTTGCGCTTTTCACTTATTAATTCATTTCGTTCCTGGGTGTTTGATATAAAACCAATTTCAACTAAAACAGCAGGAGCTTCGGTATGATTAATTACATAAAATTTAGATTTAACCACTCCACGAGCAGGTGAATCAACGGTTGAGAGATGTTTTTGAACAATATTTGCATATTTTAAACTGTTATCTTTCCAATAATGCGTTTCAACACCACGAACTGATTCATTTACGCTTGCATTTACATGCACACTCATAAATAAAATCGGACGTTTTGCATTTGAAATTTCAACACGTTCTTGAAGCGAAACAGTTTCATCTTCCCTTCTTGTTAAAACAATCTTAAAACCTTTTTTTGTAAGCATTCGAGCCAAACGGTTTGTTACATCTAAATTTATGTCCTTTTCATAAATCCCGTTTCTTGTTGCACCAACATCACTTCCTCCATGACCAGCATCAAGTACTATCAATTTTTTATCCGCATTTTTTGGAACACTAATGGTTTCCTCTATATTATCTTTGGGAATGACTATAGGTTGTGGTTTTAGCATTTTATTTTTTATTAAAATAACTGCTTTTTTACCGTTTATTGTTTCAAAAAATTCTGTTTTACTATTGGGATTTATATTTATTGTTATTTTTATAATTGAACGTCCATATGATTCAACTTTTGCATCACCAAAAAAATTAGTCAATGTTGTTTTTATTTTGGTTATATCTAAAAAATTAGCGTTATAAATTATAAACTCTATATTATCAGGATTTCTAATATATGAAAAAACACAAGGATTATTAAATTCAAATGTTAAATTTTTATCATCAATATTATAATTTGAAATAGTAAAAGAACTTAATTTTGAGATGTTATCGGAAAGCTTTACATTTGAAATTCTGTTTTTATTTACAATTAATAAACTCTGCTGGTCAAAAGAAAATACACTTTCATAATCATTTACATTATCTGTGTATATAACAACACGTACTTTCGTCGGCTCAAATTGTGAGATTAAGACTTTTTCATTTTGAGAAATATTAAAAGTCTTATTTTTTATCTCATGTGATACAATAGCATTTGCCAAATCAAAAGCAATTCTTGAAGGATTTGATAATATTATAGGTTTCTCAACTGTTATATTTCCAATCCCATTTAGTAAAATATTACCATTGCGCACCGAAAGTTTTTGAATATATGATTTACTTCTAAGCCTTTTTGTATCATCCGGTATAAAAATATTATTTAGCACATCTTCTCCTACTGTTTTTATACCCTGAGCCGGTTTATTTAAAATTGATGTAACTTCATTTTGTATTTGGGCATTATTTTTATCATCTGAAATTTGTTTCAAAAATGTTAGCTTTTCAATAAAATCAGACGATAAACTCTTTTCTTCCCTAAATGAACGATGAAGACTTGAATTTGGGATATTCATCTCGTCAAGCTTTAATACAAGCCCATTTCTTAATTTTAAAAGTTCAACTTTTGATAAATCTATATTGTTTTTATGGTAAAATGTTAATCTTACAACATTTGGATTAGTTGAATTCTGTGCTAATACAACCTTTTCTATAGGTGAGTTTTTGAAATTATAAACAATATTTCCAACTGTTAAAATTGAATTGCTTATATCAAAAAAAGTACGATTAGGATTATCAAGGCTTTTGCTTTCAACATTTAATTTTTCTACTTCGTCAAGTGTATTATATGTTGGTAAAAAAATTATTTTACTAGAATTATCAAATACAAGGTCAGTTATTTTTATTTCATTCACTGCAAAGCAAATTTGTTGAAATGACAAAAACAAAAGTATAATAATTATTTGTAATATTTTTTTTATCATAAAAACATTATACCGAAATTTAAAAATTATGTACATTTTTTTTTAATATAACTAATTTTTAATATTTTTACCTTCATTTTTACATATTGCCCACTTGGGCAATATACATTTTATTATCTTTAAAAAACAATATTTTTAGTGGAAAATATATATAAATTCATAAAATTACATTTTATATATGTTTAAGTATGAAAGGATTTATACAAAGTGAATAGTGAGTTATTCAGTGAAACAAAAAGCTTTTTGCTTGAGAAAATTAACCGTAATTGCATATTTATCCTGGTTCTTATAGCAATTGTTATTTTGTTTCAATACAAAAATGAAAGAAATTTTAATAAAATACAAAATGATTTAAAAATGAATACAAACAAACTATGTCAACTATTTAAGGAAAATAATTGAAAATTTATATAATATCATTTTTACTGGCAATTTTTTTTAAAATCATAATTTCATCAGAAGTGAGCCCTGGATATTTAACAGAACTATCTTTACTATAAATGTATCCTTTTTCACCATATAAAAGCCAATTAGCATCAATATTAAAATATTTTTTTATATTATTTATAATTTTGATATCAGGTTCTTTTTTGCAAAGCTTAAGATTTATATAAAAACAATGACTTATTTTTAAAATATCAGCCATTTTTGAATCTGTAAAACTATTCTTATCCTGTATCACAGTAAGTCTTTTACCAAAATTTTTATAACCTTCTTCAATGTCTATTGGTTTAGTTTGTAATAAATTATTATCTTTATTTCCAACATTATTAATAAATATGTCATCCTCACCGGTTAACAGCCAGAGGGCATTTACTTTGAATTTTTCTACAATTTTTTTTAACAGCTCCAATTTGGGTTCACGTTCGTCATTTTCATAATTCCAATAACCTTTAACAGAAATACTTAAGGCATTCGCCATTTCTATCTGACTTAATCCAAGCTCTTGTCTTATTATTTTTAAACGTTTACCTATCATTTTCTCAACCATATAAATTTCTGATTGCACAAATGTGCTTGAAAAATTTTCACATTTGTACTATTATATTTTTATTGACATATATAATTAAGGTTTTAATACAAATTATGCAATCTTATTATACAATGATAAGAGAGGATTATGATGCCTCTTTTATCTTGAATTTTCATAAATAATCGTACAAAATAAAAAACTAATGTCAAGTACCACAGTGGGTATAATACTTATTATACATATTAACTAGCCGAAATATAACTTTCCACA
>USEW01000152.1 GCA_900553845.1 uncultured bacterium | reverse complement strand
ATATTTAAACAATATTAATTTAGAAAAAGATGAAAATATAAAAGGACACAAAGCCATTGCCCAAAGGCTTGTTGACAACCATTCTCAAATTTCAGGCGCCATAGCATCATTAAAAAACGTTGATGATGAAACAAAAGAAAAACTTGATTTTGAAAACCAACAAAAAATGGTGCATGGGATAAATGAGATTTATGGAGAAAATAAAGCAGCTGTTAATAACATCTTGGAATCATCCAATGTTTCATTTGGGATGGGAACAAAAGCAAAAGCAGAACTTGTTGTTGCAGGATTTTCAGCAACTGCAGCAGGTATAGCAGCAGGAATGGCACAAGCTCCTTTTGCAGATCAAGGTCCTCTTATGGCTAATGATATTGCAATGGCTATAGCTATTGGAAAAGTTTATGGTGTTAAAGTTAAAGAAAATATCGCAAAATCTTTAGTAGCAAGTACTTTAGGTAATCAATTGGGCACAGGTGTTTTTAAAGCTATTACGGGATTCATTCCTGGACTTGGAAATGGAATAAATGCTGCTGTAGCAGCTACAACAACAGAAACTGTCGGTAATTTATTAATTGAGCATTTTCAGGAAGAAACCGGAGATTACTCTTAAATATTAATTTGAATATGGAAGTGTTTAAAAATAGAAAATAAGGAGATAATAAAATTTATGAGAATACAATCAATTAATACCTATTCATTTGGTTCTGACAACATAAATAAAAAAGATGATAATTCGTTAAATTCTAAAAAAGAAGAAAGTGTTATAAAGAAAACAACCAGTCAAATATTAAAAGAAATGACGCCTGAAGAAAGAAAAAAATTAGAAGAAGAAACAACTCAAGTATCAAAAGATGCTTTATTAGCTGCTTTAGCTGCTTATGTGTTATTAAATGTTAAATAATACATAAAATTTAAAACTTAAATGTTGTATTTTTTAGAATAAAATTTTTATATAGGAATAGAGATAGGATCAAAATTATGAAAATTAATGACACATTATTTAGAGTAACTAACCAAACAAATGTAGCTCAAGGGCATAAAACCATGCTGAAGTATTCAAATTTGAAACTAAAACCGCAAGTTCAAGCGGATGTTGTTTTATTTAAAGCTAAAGAAAACACTTTGACACAAGAGCAAAAAGCTTTAAACAATTTGAATGCAATGTTAAAACAAAATTTCATAACCCCTGAATTGAATGAAGTTTTGACAAAAGAAGTAAATTCAAAAAACAAAAATGTTATTAAATATTTAAACAATATTAATTTAGAAAAAGATGAAAATATAAAAGGACACAAAGCCATTGCCCAAAGGCTTGTTGACAACCATTCTCAAATTTCAGGCGCCATAGCATCATTAAAAAACGTTGATGATGAAACAAAAGAAAAACTTGATTTTGAAAACCAACAAAAAATGGTGCATGGGATAAATGAGATTTACACAAAAGATAAGGATGTTGAAAAAACAGAAGAAACAAATGGTGAAATTGGTTTTGGCGGAAGAAAAGATAGGGCGATGAAGATTGTGAAAGAGCATACTGGTATTGCTGTAACTTTGGCGGCATCTTTAGCACAAATGCCTTTTTTTGATGTAATCCCATTAATAATAAATGAAATAAATATGGTAAAAAAAATTGCTGCAGAATATGGGATAGAACTTAAACAAAGTAGTGAAGATGCTGCACATACGGCTGCAGAAGGTACTGTAGTCGGTAGTTCTGTTGCTTTAGGTGGGAATATTGCTGTCCAGATGGCTGTTCAAGAAGCAGTTGGCAAGTTATCAGAAGAAGCCGCGAAGATTGCTGTAGGTTGGATACCTTTATTGGGAAATATTGTTAATGGTTCAGTTGCGGGAGTAACAACAAATGGACTTGGAAAAAGGATTATAAAAATTTATCAACAACAAACAGGACATTATGATTAATACTTAATTTAATATTGTTCAAAGTTAATTAAGTTGGAGAAAAAATAATGTTTATAAATAACAACTATGGTTTAAATAGTAAAGTGTTTTATAATAAAAAGACAAATAATAGTTTTACCTCGAAAGAAAAAACACAACAAACAAGTATATTTAAAGTTAAGCCACATGCTGTAAGTAGTATCCTTTTTAGTTCTGCTATGGGTGGATTAGTATATGCAGCTGTTGACAGTTTTATATTTAATAATGGTAAAGATGTTGCAAAAGAAGTTAAGAATGAAACAAAAGAAAATTCTATAAAGCTTTATCCCTTTATGGAAAAATTGCAAGATGATGTATCAAAAATAAGAAAAGATAAACCTTGGGCTTATGCACTTATGGCTTGTGGTTTAGTTGTTGGAGTTGCAAGTTTGCTTCAAGTGGCTAGGAATAATATTTGGGTTAATAAAAAAGAAAATGAAACAAAAGAAGAAGCTTTGGAACGAAAATTAAAACGAAGTGAAGAATATTTGCCATCACTTTCAGTTTTGAGCGGTATTGTAATAGCTCTTCCTTGTATGAAACCTTTAAATGAAGAAGTTATAAAACAATATAAACAAAATGATGCGCTTAAAAGAGTAGGTTTGGCATCACTTTTGGGGGTTGCAACTGCAGCTTTGACATATATTGGAACTAAAACAATAAACAAACTCACTTTGGATAAATTTAAAAAAGAAAACAACCAAGAGATTAGTGGATAAAATAAAGATTTACGAAGCGTCAGCCATTGAACTTCTTTTGCATCAGTTGAGACAGTTTTTGTAAAAAAGAGAATAAGCCAGAGATTAACTAATAGCAAGATATTTTATGAGTAATAAAAACATTAAAATACTTTTGTGCTAAAATTTTTATATGAAAAAAATTATTACACAGATGTCAAAAGAAGAACTTGAAGATTTTTGTTTGTCGATTGGTGAAACAAAATACCGGGCAAGCCAAATTAGAAATTGGGTGTATTTTAAAAATGCTTCAAGTTTTAATATGATGACGGATTTGTCAAAAAAATTTCGAGAGAAAGTATCTGAAACTCTTGAAATTTCATCTTATAAAATAAAACAGAAGCAGGTGAGTATAGATGGAACGGTTAAATATTTGCTTGAATTTAATGATGGAAGCTTAGTTGAAACTGTTTTGATGCGATTTGATAATCGTGAAAATCTAACAGCCTGTGTAAGCTCGCAAGTTGGCTGTCAAATGGGTTGTAAATTTTGTGCAACAGCCAAACGTGGTTTTATTCGAAATCTTGAACCTTTTGAAATTATAGAACAGGTGCTTGCCATTCAGCAGGATTTAAACTTAAAAGTAACAAATGTTGTTTTTATGGGGCAAGGCGAACCTTTGCAAAATATAGACAATGTTATAAAAGCAATTGAAATTTTAAATAATGAATTTCAAATTGGTAAAAGAAGAATAACTGTATCAACTTGCGGAGTTGTTGATGGTATAAATAAACTTGCCAATATAAATTTTCAGCCTACACTTGCAGTTTCTCTTCATTGTGCAAATGACGAAAAACGTTCTCAAATAATGCCAATTAATAAAAAATATCCAATCGGGATTTTAATGAAATCTTTAACGGATTTTGTAAATAAAACAAAAAATAGAGTTACAATTGAATATACATTGATTGGTGAAAATAATGATAGTCTTACGGATGCTAGAGAATTAAGCGTGCTTATTAAAGATTTAAAATGTAATGTAAATTTGATAATTTATAATCCGGTTTTGGGCGATAAATATAAACGACCACAAAAAATAAATATTCAAAAATTTAAATATATTTTAGAACAATCTGGAAAAAAAGTGACAATACGTCTTGAACGTGGCGCTGATATTGATGCTGCTTGCGGCCAGTTAAGTGGAAAATATTGTAAATAAAGTCAGATTATGTAATTTATAAAATATTTAAATTTTTTATAATTTCATCAATTTGTTTTTTTAGATATGCTTCATCCTGATTATTTTGTATGATAAAATTTGATAATG
>USEW01000151.1 GCA_900553845.1 uncultured bacterium | reverse complement strand
TAAATATTTTAAATAATGATTTCAAAAATAATATTAACAATATTTTATTTTATCTGAAAAAATTTAAACAAATAAAACAAAGGTATTTCAAATACAGAATATTATCATCTTTAACTTATGGAAAATTAAGACAAAAATATAAAGAAAAAAGAATTAAAAACAAAGAATTATATATACATCTTAAAAAATATATAGGAGTATAAAAAATAAAAGAGGAAATAAAATGAATATATTAATAACAGGTGGTGCCGGATTTATTGGTTCAACGTTATGTGATAAAATACTTAAAGAAGACAATAAAATTATTGTCATTGATAATTTTAATGATTATTATAATCCAGAATTAAAAGAACAAAATATACAACATAACATAAATAATAAAAATTATAAATTATATCGTGGTGATATATGCGATAATAGCTTGTTGAAAAGAATATTCGATGAAAATAAAATTGATGTTGTTGTTCATATAGCAGCATCAGCTGGTGTAAGACCATCAATTGATAAGCCTATAGATTATGTGAAAAATAATATAGAAGGAACTGTAAATATTCTTGAAATAATGAAAGAAAATAATGTAAAAAAAATTATATTTGCTTCTTCAAGTTCAATATATGGCAATTGTCTTGAGGAAAAATTTTCAGAAGATTTAAAAGTAAGTGAGCCAATATCTCCTTATGCAGCAACTAAACTAGCTTGCGAACAATTTTTATATACATATTCAAAATTATATAATATTCAAGTTGTAGCATTAAGATTTTTTACGGTTTTTGGTCCAAGACAACGACCTGATTTAGCAATTCGTAAGTTTATTGATTTAATTAAAGAAAATAAACCAGTACCTGTCTATGGTGATGGAACAACAATACGTGATTATACTTATATTGATGATATAGTTGACGGAATAATTGGTGCTATAAACTATAATGACACACAATATGAAATAATTAATTTAGGCGGTGGAGCACCTGTTAGTTTAAATCAAATGATTGAAACAATTGAAAAAGTTTTAAATAAAAAAGCAAAAATTGAACGCTTGCCAATGCAACCAGGTGATGTCAACAAAACAGCAGCTGATATAACAAAAGCAAAAAAACTTCTAAATTATAATCCTAAAACAAGTTTTGAAAGTGGTATAATAAAATTTATTGATTGGGAGAATAAACATTAAATGTAGGATTTTAATTCTTACATACTGCAATAAGTTTTTCATATGAAGAATAAATACCAACTTCAACTATTTTTTGTTTTAATGGATCAGGTAAAGAATATAATTTTACGTCTTTATAATACATTTTTAAAATAAAATATAATTCTCCTGCATTAAATTCTTGAGTATGATATATGTAAGGAGGTTTAATAAGAGATTCTTTATCTGAATATCTATCACGATTTGGTGTTGCTATAATTGCATAATCCGAAAGTTGAACAAATTCATCTAAAAATGCCTTATAGTCTTTTATATGTTCGATAACATCTATTGAAATGGCTAGATCAAATTTTTGAGGATATTTTTCAAGAATTTCTTTTATACTATAATCACAATATGTTACATTCTGCATATTTCTATTTTCTATAGCCCATTTTGTTGATGCTTTTTCCATTTCAGAAGCTAAAAAATGAACTTGTGGGCAAATTGGAGCATTATAATATTCAAAAGTACCAACACCACTTCCAATATTAACAACTGTTTTTTTATTATTTAAAAAATGACTCCCAATAGCTTTATTTGCAACTATCATATCTTCCCATTCAAAAGCTCCGCCATTTTTAACTCTTTCAAGTTTTATTTCTATATTTCCAAGTCCTAATTCTTCTTCATTACCTTTATATTTATATCCTTCGGGAGATAAATAGTTATTGTATAAGCGTGTTAACGGTAAAAGTTTTTTATTATTATATTTTTGTTTAAATTTAATATTTATCCCACAAAAATTTATAACTTTATGTTTTTTGTTATCTGAATATTCATTTTCAATTGAAAAAATATTTTTTAAATTCATAATTAACCTTTCATAAATTTCTATTTGTTATTTAAATTTAAAATTAATTAAAACTGCAATTTTTACATTCTTTATTAATTCGTCCATGTTTTTTATGGAAATCTCTAACTCTTTTATAAACTCCGTTCTTATAAGTATTTAATATTTCCGAATTTTTTATGTTCTTATTAATAATACCTTCAGCATCAAAACAACAAAGAGCATAATCTCCATTACTTAATATACTTATTGTTGTATACAAAATTTCACAAGGTTTTTTCAATAAATTATTTTTTACTGGACAATTATTTTTTTTATCTTTATTTACCCACTGACCCAACTTTATAATACGAATATTTGCGATATTTTCAAATCTATTTTTAAAATTTGAAACCATATCATCATTATCAATACTTGAAACAATTGATACGTTAATTTTTATATTACTTTTTAGTTCATCTTTTAATTTTAATAATAAATTTAAATTATTAAGTGTAACATTCAAATCTAAACCCATTATTTTATTATATTCAATCGGATCCAAAGAGTTGATACTTACGGTTATTTCATCAAGTTTAGCTTCCAATAGTTCCAAAAGTAATTTTTCATTTGCAAGCTGTAAATTTGTAGTAAAGCGAATTGGAACAAAAGGAAAATTTTCTTTTAATTTTTTTATGCGGCTTACAATTTTTTTATCAAGTAATGGTTCACCATTTAAGTGTAAAATAAATTGTTTTACATCAATTTTTTCATCTTTAATTCTTTTTATAATTAAATTAAAAGTTTGATCTGTCATAAAATTTTTTTTTCTTGTTAAATTGGGATTTGGGCAAAATTCACATTTAGCATTACAAAAACTTGTAGTTTCAATTTCTATTTCAAATTTCAATTTATTTTTTTTTAATAAATATTCATTAGATGGCATAGCTAATTTATGTTTTATTTTAAAAAACATAAAATTTAAAATTTTATATTTGTTTCCATTTTCATAAAAATTTTTGATTGAAAATAAATTTTGACTTTTTATTTTTATCAAATTTAGGATGTTATTTTTTTCTTCTTTTTCTATTTTGATTAATTTACCCAATTCGTAATCCCATTCAATCGGGTCAAATGCTTCCATACCATTGCCTGGATAAAATGTAATTTCACTAAAATAAATTTGATTATTAACATTATAAAAATCAATACGAGCAAAAGGAAAATCCTTACCTATTATTTCAGCTAATTTAATTAATTTATCTAAGTTATCAGGTTTTTCTATTCCATTTGGAGAATTTTTATATTTTCGTTCAAAAGGTAATTTATTCCAATTTAAATCATAAAAATCTACATATAAGTTATTTCTTCGATTTGAAACAACAAATAAATTCTTAACTATACCATTATAACACATAAATTTATAGTCATATAAATCGTCATTTTTTTGTTGAATATATTTTTCACAGATAATTTTGGGCTCAATATTTTTATAACTGAATTCAAATGAATAATAGTAATGATTTGAATGCGGTTCAAGCCACTTATTGAGTTTTTGTTTTGTTTCTTCAATGTTAAGAGTCGTTTTATCCTTAACAATAATATTATACCCGCTTCCCCAATTAACTTTTAAAACAAATTGATTGGGCAATGTATTAAAATCAATTTCATCAGGATTACTATAAACACCAATTAATGGTACAAGGTATTCTTCTCCTATTTTTTCTTTAATATAATCCCGAACAAGATATTTATCAGCACACATTGTTAATAGCGGATCTTCATTATATAATTTTAGCCATTGTAATTTTTCATTAAATGTTTTAGGATTATCAATATTAGGTTTGTAACCAGCTTGTTGTTTAAATTGATGTTCTATTATTATTTTTTTATCTTTTAGTGAAATATTTGAATCATATTTCTTTTTTAGCATTCTTTCATATTTTGTTGATTGTTTAAATTTAAATTTTAGACCTAAAATGTTTAAAACTTTATG
>USEW01000150.1 GCA_900553845.1 uncultured bacterium | reverse complement strand
AGGTAGTTTAATATGGAAAAGAGATGACGCTCCGGCTTAGGCTGGGGCGTTTTTTGTGGAAAAATAGCAATTTTAATGGTAAAATATATAAAAGAAAAGTATTTAATCACTTTGAGGATAAATAATTTTTATGAACGTATCAGTTATTTTAGCAGCCGGTGGAAGTTCAACAAGGTATGGAAAAGATAAATTAATTGAAAAAATAAATAATGAAGAAGTTATTATACATACTTTAAAAAAGTTTGATAATATTAAAGATGTTAATGAAATAATAATTGTCACAGCATCACATTTGGTTGAAAAAATAAAAGAACTTACTGAAAAATATAAAAATGTTATAGTTATTGAAGGCTCAACAAGCCGTCAAAAAAGTGTTTTTAACGGTTTAAAAAAAGTATCAGCAAATGCAGACTATGTAATAATACACGATGGTGCTAGACCGCTTATTAAAGAAGAAACTATAATTAAATGTTTGAATAGAGCATACGTTTCAAATGCTGCAGTTGTTGGGGTTAAAACAACTGATACTATAAAACAGACAGACAAAAACTTAAATATTATAAAAACAATCGACAGAAAGTCTTTGTATAATATTCAAACACCTCAAATATTTAAATATGAAATTATTTTTGATTGTCATACAAAATTAAGTGACAAAAATTTTACTGATGATGCTTCAATGCTTGAGTATTTTAATATTCCTGTAAAAATTGTTGAAGGTGAATATTCAAATATAAAAATTACAACAAAAATTGATTTAAAACTTGCTAGAATTTTACTATCTGAATGTTTTTAAATATTTTATCAACTTTTATTTCTTTTTTGTTATTGGCAATTAAATATGCACAATAAGCACCGAGAATTGCTTCAAGCTGGGTGACAGGATATAAGTTGTTGATTATTGGTGAAATATTAAATTTTAACTTTAAAGCATTTTGCAAAAATTTGCAATCAGCACTTGAATGTGAAATATAAGGGCTTTGCAAATTAAGCATCATTCGTATTTGTTTTATATTATACCGGTATATAGTCTTAAACTCATCTTTGTATTCTGTTAAAATATTGCATAGCTTATCAGAATATAGATTGTTCCATTTTTTACGCGGTAATTCGCAATTTAAATCATTTAAAACAGTTTTTTGTGCATTTAATTTCCATTTTGAATCAAGTATATTAAAAGCCATAGGAATTGACACCATTATTGTACTTATTGATTTATTTGAAAGATTATCAATAAAAAAACTAAATTCTTTAGTTGACATAAAACGATCTAGATGAATAATGTTTAATTTTTCATCTAAAATGCATACGCCTGTTTCATTTGATGGTTCATTAGCTGGTGTTAAACCTATATAAAAATTCATTGAAAAGTCCTTATACTACTTTATATATTTAAGTTTTGTCAAATCTTTCTTCTTTAAAGAGTTGTCGTTATATAATTTTTCAAAATTAATCTGTGTTTGTTTATAATTTTCAAGTGTAAGTAAAACAAGTTTATTAATAGTGTAATAGAAAAAGGGCAGGAAAACAAATATACTAACGATAACAATTGTCAAATGAATAATATATTCTTTTATCCTCTTTTTTCTATAGTCCGAGCGTGATTTTATTTGTTCCAATGATAAAAATTTATTGATAAGTTTTGTTCTTTCACTTGGAGAAAAAGACTCAAAATAATCAATATTATCATTATCAATTTGAATTACAAATTTTTTATAATTTTGATTATTTAATTTTGATGATAAAGTATCGAAAGTATATAATTTAAAGTCATCAGATTGTGAAGACTTATTTAAATTTTCGTTAAAATTATTTTCCAATATTATTTCCTTGCAATTTTTTTATGATAAACTTATGCTTATATTATAGATAAATTTTGTATATTAATCAATAAAGAAGCTAAAAGGAATATTATGGTAAATATTGATAGAGAAAAACTTATAAAGAAAATCAACAATTTTAAGAATATAAAAGCCCTTGTAGTAGGCGATATGGCAATTGATGAAATGATTTATGGAGATTGTGAGCGTATTTCACGTGAAGCACCTGTTTTGATACTTCAACATTCTCATACAAAAGTTATTTTAGGCGGGGCTAGTAATGCTGCTAATAATTTATCAAAATTAAATGAAGGGCATGTTAAAGTCATAGGTGTATGTGGTGACGATTATCATAGTAATGTTTTAATTGAAACATTAAACGATGCTAAAATTGATACATCATATATGATTAAAGATAAAACGAGAAAAACAATAGTCAAAACAAGAATTTCAGGTTCTTGTTCACAGTCAATAACTCAACAAATTGTAAGAATTGATAGACAAACAAATCAATATATCAATGAGAATGTTGAAAATTCAATATTAAATGTGCTTGAAAAAGCTATAAGTGAAGTAGATGTTGTAATTTTATCGGATTATCATATATGCACATTAACTAAAAATATAATAAATAAATCTATTGAAATTGCCAAAAGGTATAACAAAATAATAGTAGCTGATGCGCAAAAAAATCTTGATAACTATAAAGGGGTTACCTCAATGACTCCCAACCAGCCTGATACTGAAAAATTTGTGGGATATTTTATTCAAGATGATGAAACTTTGAATAAAGCAGGCTATGAGTTGCTTGATAAAACTAACGCTCAATATATTCTTGTTACTCGAGGTGAAGAAGGCATGGCCATATTTGATAGAGCTTATAATAATGTTTATAAAATTCCAGCATTTAATAAAACAAAAGTTTTTGATGTGACAGGTGCTGGAGATACAGTTGTTGCAGCTTATTCACTTGCTTTAGCATCAGGGTTAACTCCGTATGAATCTGCATTTGTTGCAAATATTGCAGCAAGTATTGTAATTAGAGAGTTTGGATGTGCAACTACAAATATTGAAACAATATGTGAAAAAATTAAAAATATGAAATTTGATGAGTTAGAAAAATCAGTAAATTAAGGAGATTATGTTATGTTACAAAATTTAAGATTACGAAAAGTTGATATTATTATTATTTTATCAGTAATTTTAATATTGTTTATTGGTATGTTAATTGGTTTAAAATTAAACAAATTTTCAAAAAGTCCTGTAAAAGGAGATGTAAAAATTGCACTTCAGGTTTTTATACGTAATGCTGTTTTAACCCAGGCTAAAAATCCAATAGTTAAAAACTCTGAAAGTTATGTGACAATTAGAAATGTTCCGTATTCAAAATTAAAAGTTCTTGATTCTATTGCAATTCGTAAAAGTATTGTAATTCCAGTTCCAAGTCAAGGAAAACCGGCTTCTGCAGTTGATGATATTTCATTGCCTTTTCAATATGATATAATTGTTACTTTAACAGATAATGCAAAATTAACAGATGACGGTTATGTAGCTGGCGGTAATAAAATAAAAATAGGAACACCAATTGTTTTAGAAGGATTTGATTACAAATTAAACGGCGTAGTTTCAGCTGTTGAAATGCTTGATGAAAATAATAATGTTATATCACCAAATCAATTAAATACTAATAAACAATAGGGTTTTAAATAAATTATGAAAAACTTGCAATCACGATTTTTATGTTTGATTAATTTGAGTTTAATAAATATGAGAAAAAAACTTCAGAATCTTTTAAATGAAAGTTTTTTTCTCAATATTATAGATGAGATAATTTTTATACTTATTATAAGCCTATTTATCATGTGTGCTTTTTGTGAAACAAATATATTGGGTTTTGTTGCAAATATTATTTTTTGTTTAACAATTATTAAATTATTATTTGTTAACGGAAAAAAGCTAAAAATTAGTCATATTGGTTTAACTTTATTAATATATTTGCTATTTGCCTTTATAAGTGTAATAAATTCAACACTTTTTCTCTCAAGTTTGAAAGGTTTTTTAAAAACTTTGACTTACCTTGGTTTTTATTTTTCATTGTGTGTATTTTTGAAAGACAATTATAAAAAGTTGCCACTTATTATA
>USEW01000149.1 GCA_900553845.1 uncultured bacterium | reverse complement strand
CTGATGCTGAAGCTAAAGCCAAAGCTGATGCTGAAGCTAAAGCCAAAGCTGATGCTGAAGCTAAAAAAGCTGAAGAAGCTAAAAGAAAAGGTGGTTTGTTATCGTGGTTGCCTAGTTTGTGGGGTTAAAATAAAAAATGTATACAAACAGACTTGACATAAAATCTTTTTTAAATTATTATATTTATATATAAGAAATGTGTCTGGATTATTGCCTTGGTTATACTAACCAGGGCTTTTATTTTATAATAAAAAAATATGCTAAGTTTAAACTTAGCATATTTTTTTATATCTATAAAATTGTTTCTTAATAACACTATTTTTGTGTATTATTTGTATTATTTTTCGTTGGTTCTTTTGTCTCCCAAAGTGCATACATCATTATGTTCCAAAATGTGAACATTGAAAATTAACAGAACCGCAACACTTATATTTTCATTTAACATAATTAATCCTTTCGCATTTTATCTGTATAAAATAGTATCTTTATAACACTTGTCAGCAAAAAAATGAAAATAAGCAACATACCAAAAATAGAAATTATTGATTCTTTCAAAAGAATAATTTTATAACTGACAAAATACCAACCAAATGCACAATAAAATGCATTGCCAACAATGTTAAAAGAATTTATAAAAACATATTTTTTCTTTATAATATTCATTCATAATAAATATTATACCAGAAATTTATTGGTTGTATAATATTTATATGATAAAATCACAATATCAATGGACAATTTTTTCAATTATTGCAACAGGCAGTTTTTTAGGTATGCTTGATTCTTCAACAGTGAATGTTGCATTATACAAAATTTCAGAAAGTTTTAACGCAAAACTTGAAGACGTTCAATGGGTTATAACTGCTTATATGCTTGTATTGACAATATTTCTGCCATTATTTGGAAGATTATGTGACAATTTTTCAAAGAAAAAACTTTATACTCTGGGCTTTATATTTTTTGCTTTAGGTTCGTTTTTAAATACGACTGCAGCAAACTTGTCACTTTTAATTACTTTTCGTTGTATTGAAGCAATAGGGGCTTCAATTTTATTATCAAACTCGACAGCAATCGTAGCTTCTATATTTAAAAATAAAAAGCGCGGTAAAGCACTTGGCATCCTTGGAGGTATCATTGCACTTGGCGGAATGACAGGACCTGCTGTTGGCGGTGTATTAATAAACTTCTTCTCCTGGCGTGCTGTTTTTGTTCCTGCTATTCCAATAGCTTTGCTTGGTGCTTATTTCTCTTATAGAATTATTCCAAATAATTGCATTGAAACAAAATTTAAATTTGATACTTTTGGATTTATAACATTTGCCATATTTATGACATCTTTGCTTATGCTTACAACAAAAGCCAGAATTTGGGGATTTGATTCATTTTGCACGGTTATGACATCCATTGCTTTTTTGTTTTTTGGAATATTATTTGTTATTATAGAAAAACATACAAAGTGTCCGCTTGTCAAATTTGAACTTTTTAAAGATAAATCGTTCACATTAGGCAATATAGCATTATCTTTATCATATATGGGATTATTTGCAAATGGTGTTTTGTTTCCTTTATATTTTCAAGAAATATTAAAATTTTCTCCAATGAAAGTCGGTTTTCTTGTACTTCCTTTTTCAATAGCACTTGTTTCAACAGCACCTATAGCCGGAAACCTTGCTGGCAGATACGGAAGTCGTATCCTCACGACTTTAGGTCCAATATGCGTTTCAGCCGGACTTCTTATTTTTACGACCTTTAAACTTCAAGCAGAAATAATGCATATAATTGTCGCTCAATTTCTCTTAGGATTGGGTAATGGTTTATTCCAGTCACCTACAAATACAGCCATTATGAATACTGCAAATAAAGAAAATAGGGGGTCTGCAAGCGGTATTCTTGCTCTTTTTCGAAATACCGGCATGATAATAGCAGTCAGCATGGCTATAAGTATTTTTGACACATTATTAAAAATTTTTACTTCACATAATATAAGCTATCAAAATGCATACTTAAAAGCCTATCATATAACTTTATTCATTGGAATTATATCTTCACTTTTATGCTCTTTTATTTCAAATATTGCTTATCGTAAAAAATAATTTATGATATAATTAAAATAATAAAAATAATTAAAGGATTTATAAAATATGATAAGTGTTAAAGATGTTGAACACGTTGCAAAACTTGCGCGGTTGGAATTAACAGATGAAGAAAAACAAAAATATACAAAACAGTTAAGTGATATTTTAAAATATGCAAACGAATTAAATGAAGTTGACACTGAAGGTGTAGAACCAATGAGTCATGCATTGCCATTTTATAATGTCACTCGTTGTGATGATGTAAAATGTGAGATTTCAAAAGATGAACTTATGAAAAACGGTCCTGATGTTGAAGATGGATTTTTCAAAGTACCAAAAATAAACTAGTGGGGAAAGATAAAGTGACTAAATTTATATTCATAACAGGAGGAGTAGTTTCATCACTTGGTAAAGGTATTGTAGCAGCCTCACTTGGCAAACTTTTAACTTCCCGTGGTTTTAGTGTTATTATTCAAAAATTTGATCCTTATATAAATGTTGACCCTGGCACAATGAGTCCTTTTCAACATGGTGAAGTTTTTGTAACAGATGATGGTGCAGAAACTGACCTTGACTTAGGACACTATGAAAGATTTACAAATGCCAATTTAGGTAAAATCAATAATGTTACCTCAGGCAGCATTTATAAAGAAGTTATTGAAAAAGAAAGACGCGGCGACTATCTTGGTGCAACCGTTCAAACAATTCCACATATTACAAACGAAATTAAATCACGGATAAAAAAAGCAAAAACTCAATTCCAATCTGATTTTATTATTGTTGAAGTTGGCGGCACTATTGGTGATATTGAATCATTACCATTTATTGAAGCTATTCGACAATTTCGTCAAGATGTTGGTATTGGCAATTCTATTTCGATTCATGTAACCTTAATTCCATATTTGGGAACGTCTAACGAGATGAAAACAAAACCATCTCAACATAGTGTCACAATGTTAAGAAGCTATGGCATACAACCTGAATTTCTCGTTTGTCGCACTTCAAAGCCAATATCAGCAAAAGAAAAAGAAAAATTAGCTCTATTTTGTTCGGTTGCCAAAGAAGCTGTTATTGAATGTCGCGATATGAAAAGTATTTATGAAGTACCTTTAGCTTTGGAACAACAAAATTTTGCAACAACTGTTTTAAAATATCTAAATATTGAAGACAAAAAACCTGATTTAAATGCTTGGGAAAAATTAGTTGACAAAATAAAAAATCCCAAACAAACAGTAAAAATTGCAATAGCAGGGAAATACACAAAACTTTCCGATGCATATATATCAGTCGTTGAATCACTAAAACATGCAGGCTATAAGTATGACACAAATATTGAGATAAAATGGATAGCATCTGATGAGTGTGTTGACTATAACAAAGCAAAAGAAGTTATGAAAGATTGTCAAGGGCTTGTCGTACCAGGTGGTTTTGGTGTTCGGGGTATTGAAGGAAAGTTAAATGTCATTCGTTATGCTCGTGAGAATAACATCCCATTTTTAGGACTTTGTTTGGGCATGCAATGTGCTGTTATTGAATATGCTCGTAATGTCTGCGGTTTAAAAGATGCTAATTCTACTGAATTTGATGAAGGTACAAATTACCCTGTTATTGACTTAATGACAGAACAAAAAAATGTTGAAGGTTATGGTGGGACAATGCGCCTGGGTTCATATGAATGCAAACTTAAAGAAGGCTCAAAAGCTAAAGAAGCTTATAATAATGACTCAACCATATATGAACGGCATCGTCATAGATATGAAATGAATAATGATTATAGGAAAATTGTTGAAGACGCCGGCCTTATTATTTCTGGTGTTTCGCCTGACAATATGCTTTGTGAAATTGTGGAATACCAAAAAAATGACTGGTTTGTCGCTTGCCAATTCCATCCGGAGTTTAAATCCCGCCCAATACATCCTCACCCGTTGTTTGACGGATTGTTAAATGCTATTGT
>USEW01000148.1 GCA_900553845.1 uncultured bacterium | reverse complement strand
AATAGCGAATACAAATATTCAGCTTATACCACTCAAAACGGTGTTACATATTACAAAGGTGCTCCTGAAAAACTTATCAAACACTGTAATTTGAATACGGAAGATAAGGACAATCTAAACAATGATATAAAATCTAAAAAAAGTAATTCAAAAAATAAATTTTATTTTAATTTATTCTGGTTTGGAATAATATGTTCAATTATCCCCTTATTTCAATTTTTCTCGATATTACTTTATGTTTTTATTATTCGTCCTATTATTTTGATATTTCAATAATTGACAATTTACATTATTTTTTCATATATAACATTTTTACCTTTCTTTTTTTAACTTTTGTAATATTATGTTTTTTATGAAAATGCCGGATTTGAGAAAATATTTTTTTTCTTATATTTATATAATAGTGGGCTTATCGTTTGTTATTTTTCTTATACTATCTTTAAAATTTGAACCACCATATTTACCAAATGACGAGCCGACAAATTTTGACGGTTATCGGTTTTATCCATATACAATAATCATGCTTGCTTCTTTAATCTTAAACTATATTTGCACTATTGCATTAATAATAGAAATTTTTCTGCGTAAGTATATTATTGAGAAATTTTTTCCATACTTTAAAATACCTTTAAAATTTAATTTATCTTGTAAATCAAATCGTTTATTATCTATTTTGTTTTATATTTTATTTTTCATTGCAAGTATCCCTCTTGTTTTAACTGTTTTAGCATCTATAGTAACAATTATAGAAATTGTAATCTCTCGTTTATAAATATTTAGAAATATTTATTACCTTAAAAATTTTACATTTTCATTATAAACAATTACAAACACTTTTTATATCTGCACAAACCATTAAATTAAACTATGAAAGATAACTTTAACTTTTCACCTAACACTCCTATAATACCCCCTTGACTTAGGTGCCATCAGTTTTTGTAAAATAATAAAGCCCAAAGGGCGAAGATAATCGCCCTTAAGCTTTTTTCCATTTACAACTATTGCTTTAAGCTATTTGTAAATTGATTTGAAGGCAAAGTTGTATTATCAGGAACATTCTCATTAATAAAAGCCTGACTATTTTCAACACCAAATTGTTCAAGTGCATATTTAAAGCACTTATCCCAATTAATTTTAGAAGAGAAATCAGGTACTTTGGCAAAAGATGAAATTAGGTTAAAAAGTTGAGAAAACTTTGATTTTCTGTCTATAGTTGCTTTTCTGTCACCATAACGGTATAAAAAGTCATAACTGCAACGAACCTTATCATCAACATCGATGTATTTAACAGCACCGTTTTCATTATAAACAACGGTTTCAATTCCAAACTTAAAGTTAGATGTAATTTCAGCAACAGATTGAATCATAGGTATAATGATCTTTCTTGAAATTGAATCAATAAGCATGTTTAATCGAATAGCCTGTGAAGAAACTGAATATGAAAATTCAGTCGCAGTTTTATCAGTATTCTGGTCCAATTGTCCAGACATGTTCTTAAAAATACCAGTAGCTGACTCTATTTGTGCTTTAAAAAATTTAATAAAATCCCAACCCTGAACAGCCTGTGTAAAATCAAGCGGTAAAGGTTGTTGTGGCATTAAAGCAGAGTCATATTCAATAATTTTTCCTGGAGAAACAGCCTGCTCACCTTTAAAACAACCTTTAGGAGCCAAATAAGGTGGATTTATTGTCAACGATAGAGCATCAAGCTGCTTATTTAAGATTTCGGAAGAAATAGATGATAAAATCATAGCAACTTTTAAAGGAGAAACACCGCGCTTAGTTTCAGGATCTTCAATTACTGAGGCATAAACAAAAGGATTAATAACAAAAGGATTAGGTTCAAACCTCACAACTTTTGCACGGGCAACAACAGTAATTAAATAGTTTTTCAAAAGAGTTCCATCAGGTTTTTGGATATCTCCATAGAATTCAAGAACTTCAAGCTTGTTCCCTTTACGAGCTCTTGATTTCATTAAATCAGAGTCATAAACTGTTGAAAAACCACCATCGACAATTTTTAAAGAAGAAAGATTCCCAATCGATTTAAGTGATTTAACACTTGCAATCTGCTCAAGTTCGTCAATAATCTGAGGCGTTAACATATTATTGCTTTTATTCTCAATAATTTCATTAACATCAAGATAAGTTCGATAAATTTTAGCACATGATGCAAAATTTTGTATATTAGAAATATCAAAAACAAAATCCATAGGGTCAATACACTTAACGGAAGGTCCATCGTAAGAAATAACATCCTCGACAACAAAACCATCAACACTAGGGTTTAAAAATTGTTCTTCCAAAGTCTGTGGTCGTCTTTTTTTCTTATATTGAGTATTCCACCCAACAAACAAAGTAGCTTCACCTGATTCAACAATACTATCAACTAATTTCTCCATCTCATTTTTTAAATTCATCCGGTCAAACATATTAACAAGCATTGCCTTATGAGAATTAGCAAGACTTTGGGCCTGCGGGTTAATCCCAATAACATCAAACATACTTTCAGGATTAGAATATAAATTTTCAATTAAATGAGACTTTAAAGTCTGGGCAAGCTCATAAATATCAGGCAAAGATATGTCATTTTTCCAATTGGAATTATGGAAATTTTTATTTAAATAAATTTCATTTTTCAATTCACGAATGTTCAAAAGCTGTCTTTGCCTATTTTCGTCATATTTATCGAAACAGGAAACAATTTTTGAAGCAAGTTTTTGATTTTCATGAATTGATAATTCACTATTATCATTTTTTAAATTATTCATAAAATAAATCCTTATAATAATTAAAAGTAAACGTAAAAAAAAGAATAACGTGATGTAAGCATACTTACATCACGTTAAAAGGATAGAAGCAATTAAGATTTAATCAAAACTTCATAAATTTTATCAATTTTATCTTTAATATCATCCATCTGTTCCTTTAATGCTTGAACTGTTTGCATAGAAGCGAACTTTAACTGAGCTTCATTTAGAATTTCACGATGTTTTTTCTCAAGCATACAAGGAGTAACAAAAATTTTATGCTGGATAAAAAAGACAAAAACAATAATCAAAAAAGGAGAAAAATCAATAATTTTATCCATAAATACATCCTATCTGAAAAAAATTATTTTTTTCTATTTTTCATTTCTTCGCGCAGCTGCGCCATAATCTGTGCTTCATTAGCCAAGAATTCGTCTGTTGACATATTTTTAACGTCTTCACGTGTAAATACCTTGTTTAAAAGATTATTTGACATGTTTGACGTATTAGCAACATTTGTATTCATCTTCGAAATAGCTTCTTTGTTGGCATTTTCGAGCTGTTTTTGATGATTCATCTGGTTAACATAATCATCAACAGCTCCTGTTTCAATTGTTGTTACAAGTTTTGAAATAGCTTCAATTTGAGAAGGAGTCATTTCATCAATATTGGTTTCAAGATACTCTCTAAGCGATTGTCTTGAGGGTCTTTTGAAAAAATCAGTATTATTTGCTTCAAATTGTTTTAATAATTCAACAATATTCAAAGGTGTTTGTTGAGTTTGAGTTTGGACATTTTGAAGCATATCAACATTTTGTTGCGGGAGCTGATTTTGCTGTTGGTTTAAATTAGAAGGAAAATTGGCACCTGATTGCGAATTTTTGTTTAATGAATCAATAAGCATCTGATTTAATAAAGCTGTTCCGACTTTGGTGTCAATTTTCCCGGCGTTAACAAGCGCCTGAATTTTTTTCATATTGTCAATTACCGACATTTGTGTACTGTTTAAATTTTGCATAAATTTTACCTCTTTTCTTTTTAATAATTAATACTACTTCACACGCAAAAAATCACTTTTAAATATTAAAAGTGATTTTTATAGGCGATATTTATAAAATATAAGTTTTAAATTATTTTCATTTTCAACACTTTATTAATTTTTAACCCAACCTTCACACACCATTCACAAACTGTACAAACGTACTTATTTTCTTTATCTTTTTCTCTTCTCCACCACTTCTCAATCTCCCAAAAGAGAAAAAGAAAAAGATAACTGCCGAAGAGACCCATATACATATATATATATATATATATGAAAAAATATTGATAGACTTTGAGTT
>USEW01000147.1 GCA_900553845.1 uncultured bacterium | reverse complement strand
CAGGTAACTATGAAAAGAAAATTTTTTAGGTCTGGTAATGGTTGGGCAATATATGTTAAAAAAGCTATAATTGAATTATTAAAAATCAATCCCGAAGAAGATTATGTCGAAATCTCGATTAAAGATAATGTTCTATTAATAAAAAAAATTAATAAATAGGTATAGACAATGTTATAGTATTTTGTTGTCCTTATATTAACTATACTTTTTAATAAAGATAGGTAAATAATAAATAAGAATTTATGGAAAGAAAATTTTTTAAATCTGGTAATGGGTGGGCATTATTTGTTCCAAAAACAATTTTAGAGTTGTTAAAAATTAATCCTCAAACTGATAAGATTGAAATGCAGGTTGAGAATGAAATTTTAAAAATAAAAAAAATTAATAAACATTAAACGTCAAAACGGTAAAATTATGCATCCATTCTGGAGATCTTGTAAAAAAATATAATATGCGTTATAATAAATATATAAGGGAAAAAATCCCAAAAGCTCCTTACTTTTGAGATTTTTCTTTACTTCCCTTATTTTACTAGTATTTTTAGGGCTATTATTATCAAAAGGATAAGAAATAGTCCTTTTTCACTAATAATCATTTTAACCTCCTTTCTAACCTGTATTCTTTACTAATATGTTGTGTTAGTGGAGGTAAAACCCAAGAGAAGCTTACCCTTATATTATTATAATATTATAATAATGTATTATTTACAATATTATTTATATAACAAGCTGGATATATTTCTTTAAAATTATATCAAAAGATTTAGATTATATTCATTTAAAATTAGGTATTTAGTATATTTTAAATTTTGCTACAAAATATATTTTAAGCTATTTTTAGCGTCATTGTTATTAAAAACTTTTTGGTTACCAATCATTTTTTACTTTTCCTATCATGCTAAATTTATTTACTATACGAGTATCCTCCCTTAAGGGGAAAATCTGCTGTCTTGAATTTCCTTTAAGCTCAAAGCACTCCGCCTGTCGCACTGCGGGCTGTCGGCTCCGGCTTTTCGCTCCTTGGAACCGCCCGTACGGAAAACCGCTTAACGAAACATTTTCAGAGCCAAGTCTGTTTGAGAGCACGAAGTGCGCGAGTTACGCAGACTTTGGGTTGAGTTTAGTGAGAATACGAGCGGCAAGTCGGGTTGCGGTTTTGGTTACTTTTTCCACAAAAAGTAACCCTGCCCGGAGGGCATTAAATCTTAAAATTAATGAAATATATCAACAAACGCTGGCGTGCAAAAGCATCAAACGTCTTATCGTTGAATGCATTCATTCTACTTTGGTAATATCCTGAAACAAGTTCAGGATGACAAGAGAAGATAAAAAAACATCAAATGGAGTCAACAAGTGCAACATTTCGTGTTGTCGCAAATAGTTATATGTAACAAGCCGAATATATTTCTTTATTCATAAGGATTTTTGCTGTTTTAATTATGTTTTCTTGTTCTTTGTCATTTTTGTCATAAGCAATGTCATCAATTTCGCCATAGTTTTGAATGGTATTGTAAATATTTAAATAGACATCATCATATGACTTTTGTGGTTTGTTTTCAACAAGCATATTATGAACGCGCAAAAGTTCATCATCAAAAATATCGACAATTGCACTATCAAGCCCAACACCCATAGACATTGTCATATAAACTATGTTTATTATTGAACGTAAATGTTTTGGTGCTCCGTTTGAGATATTTGATAAACCTATTGTTGTTATTATAGGAGGGTCAAAACTTTCTTTTAGCATACGAATTGTATCAAGGCTCACTTTTGCTTGTGATTGGTCAATGCATAGTGGTAAAACAAGCGGGTCAAATATAATCTTATTATGACCAATACCTTTCGATTCACATACTTCGATTATTTTGAATGCTAGGTTCAAACGTTCCTCAGATTCTTTTGGGATGCCGGTTTCACTATTTAATGTAAGTGCTATTAAATATGTATTATATTTTGCAGCAATCGAACTAAATTTCTCCAACCTTTCATCGTCTGCATTTGTGCTATTTATTATACAGTTTCCTGTATCATTTATAAGTTTTAATCCTTTTTCAATCTCGTTTATATTTGTTGAATCAAATGAAATAGGTATTGTACTTATTTGTTTGTATATTTTTGTTAACCATTCAATTGTTCCTTCAAATTTCCCCTTTGATGGTCCCACATTAAAATCTACCCAATTAGGCTTTTTAGTTATAATTTTTGTAATTAGGTCTTTTATGTATTCTTCATCACGATTTAAGAAGGCTTCCTTTGTTATTTTCGATATAACATGTATATTTTCAGCTATTAATTTCATATATTTTTTCCTTATAATCATTACAAAACAGTTGTTTTTCAACAAGCGAGCAAATAATATGTCCAATCATTATTTGTGATTCCTGAATTATTGGAGTTTTTGATGATGGAATTTTTATTATATAATCCGATATTTTATCCATATGACATTCTTTTTGACCAGTTATTGATAATGTTATTATATTATTTTTCTTAGCTTCAATAAGTGCATTAATAACATTTATTGATTCGCCTGATGTTGATAATGCAATAAAAATATCGTTAGGTTTACCTATTGCTTCAATTTGACGTGAAAAAATATAATCAAAACCAAAATCATTACCAATCGATGTAATAACCGATGTATTTGTGTTTAAAGCGTGTGCATTCAATGCTTTTCTATTTATATTCAATTTTGATATCATTTCACAAGCAATATGCTGGGCATCAGCAGCAGAACCGCCATTTCCGGCTATTATCATTTTATGGCCATTTTTATAGGCATTAACAAGTATTTCTACGATTTCACTTATAGTATTTTTTATAAACCCGTTATTTAAAATTTTTTCTTTTGTTGATATTGTTTCTTTTATATACTCATCAATAAACATTTTTTACCCACGTTAATATATAACAAAGTTTATTTTATATTAATATATTTTAAATTAAAAGTATGTAAAATTATGTAACAAAAAAGTCCTGATTTATTATCAGGACATTATATTTTGATCTCGATATTTGTCAATTTATATTTGTTTAATTGGAGTAAAATTGTATATCTGCAAGCACATTAGTTATATAAATGTATTTAGCTTATATAATAACAATACAGCTTTATAAATTATTTGTCAACAATAAATTTAATTTTATTTATAAAAGATTATTATACTTTAGTTCCCAGTATCTTGAAGAATCTATAAAATTCTGCTGTTCAGGCTCATTATAGGAGTTTTTTTCTATATTTGTATATTGTTCTTTTATTTTATTTTCCTGATGTTTTTGGGCAATTATATTTTGATGTGTTTTATTATCGTTATTTTTCCTGCTTAATGTTAAAGTGTCGCGTTTTAGTGAATTTTCTTTAAAACTTACAGTATACCCTTTTTTTAATCCTGTATAATGTCTTAATTTTGGATTAAAAGCAAATATTGATGTTATTTCCATAAAACCTCTTCAAATTTGTTGTTAATATTTTTCAAGTTTCATAAAAATAACACCAATTAGAAGTTTTGCATATAGCCAGTCGGCTAAATAGATATAATCTAAACATATTAATATCAAGACTAACAGTGTCGTTAACCATATAGAGATGCAAGTTTACTTGCATCTTCCTTGCCTTTTTCATATATTTCTTTTAATTTAGTATGTCTTCTTATTGTTTCATCTGGCGTTTCGTTTTTAACTTTTTTTTGCTCTTCTTTATAGGCTTTATGGTATGCATTTTTTAAATTTTCATTTTGTTTTTGCATAAAAAATAAATTTAATATTGCTAATGGAATTGCAAGAATGCTGCTATGTAGTGACATATTTGCTACTGCTATTGCACATAAATTGTATGTAGCGTAATCATTATAGTTTACAGGAATATATTCTGGAACGCCATAAATTTCATCAAGCTTTTGATTGCGTGTATTTGCTGATATAACTGCAATAGCCCCGAGCACGCCAATTACGGGGATAAGTGATAATGCTTTTGAAAAAGTGTTACATTTATTGTTAAAATATTTATCAGCTTCCATATCTTTTTCGTAAAATTCATTATAATTCAAATTTAAATTATTTTGTAAAGGAGCTGATGATATTGCATTTAATGAATCATT
>USEW01000146.1 GCA_900553845.1 uncultured bacterium | reverse complement strand
ATGATAATGAATATAATAAATATATAAAAAAATTTTTAAAACACCATCAGGATCTTAAATTTTGGGGTGTATGCAAATTAGCAAACAAAGACGAAGTTCTTCATGCAAGAAGTCTTGGTATATATGATCTTTTGACATATCCCATTCAGTTTGATGTTTTAAAAAAAGATGTAAATAATTCTACGAAAAGTCAGGCTTCTAAAATGAGCTATAGCAGGCTTGAAAAATTTTATAACTGTAACCTTCTTATTGTCGAAAATAACGAACGAAGTATCGAATTGATAAATGATATGCTTGATGTTTTTGAAATGAATATATATTCAAGTTTAAAGTCAAGTGAGGTATATAAATATCTGGCGACTATAAAATTTGATTTACTTATAATAAATTCAAATCTTTATGATGTGGTTTTATTGGAGTCAATAAAAAAATCAAAATTTAATAGTGAAACTCCTGTTTTATTTTTAACTAATGAAAATTACATATGTCAGGAATTCGATATAAAAACAATGGGAATATATAATTACATGGAAAAGCCCATTGAGCTTGTGAGGCTGCGTACACAGGTTTTTAATATTATTAAACTTGAAAAATTAAAAGCACTTTTGTGGACTGAAAAAGAAAAACTTGACAATGTGCTTGAGTTTTCAACAAATGAAATTATTTTAATGGATATTAATTTTTATATTGTATCAAGAAATAAAAAGGTTTTCTTATTTTCTGAAAAAGCGCAGAATATTCAGGATTTTTTGTGGCTTGAGCCAAGAATTATAAATACGCAATTGTTGAATTTTAAGGTATCGGAGTTAAAAATACTTAAAGTGAAAACCCAGGTAAAAATAGGGCAGGAACTTATTCATATTGACATGAGTTTAACAAAGATTTTTAATAAAGATGGACAACTTACAGGTTTTATGGCAATTGTTAGAGATAATACGGAAGATATTGAGATTGAACAACACTTAACACATGATTTAAAAACACCAATAAGGGCACAGCTTCGGGCTTTGGATTTGTTAATCCGAGAGCAATTTGGTTCAATTTCTGATGATGTAAAAACAGTATTGGAAGAAGTTCGAGCCTCTTGTGATTTTATGAAAAATATGACTGATAACTTATTATTAAAATATAAAAGTGATAAAGGACAGCTTAAAATCTGTAAAGAGATGAATAATCTAAAGAAATTGTTTGAAAAATGCAGCAATAACTTAAAATATTTACTTAATCAGAAACAACAGATCCTTTGTGTTAATTATAAAGCCGATGTTGAAGTTTTTGAATTCGACCCTATTGAAATAGAACGTGTTATAAATAATCTAATTACAAATGCTTCGGAATATACCCCAGATGAAGGAAGGATTGTTATTAATATTAATAGCAAAAATATTAATGAAATTGAAATAGAAATAATTGACGGCGGTATTGGAATGACAGAGGAATACTGCAAAATTATTTTTGATAAATTTGTTTCATCTGCTAAAAAATATCGAAAAATCGGCTCTGGCTTGGGACTTTATATCTCAAGAAAAATAATAAAAGCCCATGGTGGAGATATAAGAGTTACATCAAAACCAAATGTTGGAACAAAATTTACTATAATATTGCCAATTACCGAAGTTGCCAATATAAGTACAAAAGTTAAAAATCAATGCATTTGATAGCTTTTTTATTCACGGTATTGAATATTAGGATATATTTTTTTCAGACTTTGTTTTAAATTATAAATCTGTTCATTAATGACATCATCATTTAAAGTTTCGTTAATCGATTGAAATTTTATATTGAAAGCTACGCTTTTCATATTTTTATCAATATTACCACCTTCATATACATCAAATATATTTACCGAACTTAAAATGTCTTTTTTTAAATACTTACTTATATTTTTGATAATTTCCTCTGACGGTACTTTTTTATCAATAATAAAAGCAATATCACGTTCGCTTACAGGATAAATTGGTATTTTTTTATATTTTATACCGTGAGCTACAGAGCATAAAGTTTTTAAAATTAAACCTAAATTTAATTCACCCATGTACACTTTATTTGTATACTTTGCTTTATCTTTAATTAGTGGATGTAACTCACCAAAGTATCCAAGAATTTGAGGCTTTTTATCAAGTAAAATAATTTTTGCACTTTTTGAAGGATGTAGATAAGATTCACCACACTTTTCATAACGGACTCTATTTTGGATTCTAAATACTTCAAATATATTTTCAACAATACCTTTTAAAGTATAATAATTTGCATATTCTTCACCATACCATAATGATTTTTCAAGTCTGCCTGAAATAATAAAGCTTAGCATTTGATTTTCTACAACAGCAGAATTTGTTTCGGTAGGTTTTTCTTCAGTTTTAAAATACACTTTGCCTATTTCATATAACATAATATTTTTTTGACTGTTTTTTAAGTTATATTTTAAATAATTTAAAGCGTTTGGTAAAAGGCTTTGGCGTAACATTGAGAAGTCTTCGGATTGGGCATTAATAACATTTACTGATTTTTCATAATCATACGGAAATGAATATTCTTCAAGTATAGACTTGCCAATAAGTGACGAACTTTTAGCTTCAAAAAATCCATTACCAAGAAATATATTATTAATTTTTGATATATATTTTTGTTCAATATTAATATCAATCATATTTGAATTTGATGGTAAAGTAGGAGTAATTTTATCATATCCATTAATACGTGAAATTTCTTCAATTAGGTCTATCTCACGATAAACATCGTCCCTGCGAAATCCTGGAACTTCAAATTTAGCTGCAGTTTCGTTACTTCCCAATAATTTAAAACCAAGCTTATCAAGAATTTGTATACATTGGACATTTTCAATTTCGCATCCTAAGATACGTTTCACTTCACTAAATCTTAATGTTATTTGATTAAGCTTATCATCGTATCTTTTGTCTTCAACAATACCTTCAAATTTTGCTCCGGCATATTCAATAAGCAGAGAAATGGCTCTGTATAAAGCATTTTTGCATGAATATAAATCAATTCCTCTTTCAAATCTGGCTGAGGCTTCGCTTCGGTAACCTACACTTCGTGCATTCTTGCGGTTTGTTGAAGGCGTAAAATAAGCACTTTCAAGCGCTATATTGAGTGTTTTGTCATCAACTTCGGAATTTTCACCTCCAAAAACACCAGCTATACATACCCCTTTTTCTTTTGTTGAAATTAGAACAGAATCAGTAGTAAGATTTCTTTCAACACCATCTAATGTTGTTATTGTTTCATTTTCAAATGCTCTTCTAACACACAAATATCCGTTTAATTTGTCAGAATCAAAAGCATGAAGCGGCTGACCGTATTCTAGCATAACGTAATTTGTAATATCAACAACATTGTTTATAGGTCTTACACCAGAGGAAATCAAACGATGTTGCATCCATTTTGGAGAGGATTTGATTTTTATATCTTTTAAAATTCCTATAGCATAATATTTACAAACACTTTCATCTAAAATTTCAACTTTGAAGTCAATGTTTTTTGTTTCATTTTGATTTTCAAGTGGTGAAAAGTTGAATTTGCGGTTGAATATTGCTGAAATTTCACGAGCTATACCGATAACAGACATTTCATCACCCCGGTTAGCTGTTGGAGCGGTATGAAAAATCACATCCTCTTTTATATCAAGTACTTTGGCTAAATCATCACCTGGATGTAAATCATTTAAAAATCTGTTTAAAATTAAAATTCCATCTTCCTGCTGATAATTATATTCACTTAACCCCAATTCATCAGCAGAGCATAACATTCCAACAGAATCTACACCACGTATGGATGTTTTTGTAAGTTCAAATTTTTCTCCAGTTTTTCTCGAAAATACTTTTGAGCCTACTGATGCATAGGGGATTATTTGTCCTACTTCAATATTTTGTGCTCCACACACAACTGTTTTTATATCATTACCTATATCAACTGAAACTAAATGGAGCTTATCAGCATTTGGATGTTGACTGATTTCAATAATTTTAGCAATTTTTATATTTTCAAATTTTGGTCCTATATATTCAATATCTTCTACTTCAAGTCCACTTAAAGTAAGCCCTGAAGCAATTTTATCTGGTGATAAACCGTTAATATCAACATATTCTGATAACCAACTCAACGATACTTGCATCTTTTACTCCAAAATTGTCATGATTTTTATTTACTATAATT
>USEW01000145.1 GCA_900553845.1 uncultured bacterium | reverse complement strand
AATATATAGAAAAAATAATTATTTCATTTATTGTATTATTCTCATTTGTTTTTTCGATAAATAATATAAAATTTTTTTTAGATACAAATTGTCTTATAGATTTTAATAATATAAAAATATATACTACTTGTCGTGATGGTAAACTTATTCAAGAAGAAGTTTATCAAATATCAAAACTAACAAACAAAAACGACACAGTAATTATTATGCCAGAAGGTCATATATTAAATTTATTGTCAAATCGTAAATCCGATGACTTTTACCACACATTCGTGCCGTCTCACACCGATTTTTTAGAAGAGGATAAAATAATTGAACATTTTAAATACAAAATGCCTAAATTAATTGTTATAAATAATAGAACCACAAAAGATTATGGACCAGAGTATTTATGCAAAGATTATGGCAAAAAAATATGTTCTTGGGTTAAAGAAAATTATGAAATCAAATCTATTGTAAATAAAGATGAGCCAAAAATAGAGTACATAAATTATATTAGAAAAAAAAATTAAAAAATATTTATAAGAATCATAAAACACTTAACTTTTTTTAAAATAAATCTTACAAATGCAAAAAAAGACTATGACAAATATTTTTTAAATGGTATAATGAATTATGATTATAAAATAAGGAGGTTTATATGTTTAACAATAACCCTGTTATAAGGGAAGAGGCACTTCAAGGTGCTGCTTATAATCAAATTGCAGAACCTATGACAATAAACGGTTCGGTTTTAAAAACATTTGTTTTATTGTTATTTTTAATGATACCTGCTTTTGTGACATGGTATCAATTTACATTAGGCTACATGGATAAAGTTCAATTTATAATGATGGCTGGTTTAATTATTGGCTTTATTTTAGCCCTTATTATAACGTTCAAGCAGACCTGGGCACCATACTTATCACCTGTTTATGCATTTTGTGAGGGTGCTTTTTTAGGCGGATTCTCAGCACAGATTGAAGCTATATATCCAGGCATTGCTATACAGGCAATAGCTCTTACATTTATGACAACATTTGCTATGCTTGCTGTTTATAAAGCAGGCTTAATAAAAGTTACGAATAAATTTAGAAGCATCCTGCTTGCAGCAATGGGTGGTATATTCCTTTTATATTTAACTTCATTTATTTTGAGCTTTTTTAACAAACAAATTCCTTATCTTTTCTCATCTTCACCTATTGGAATCGGCTTTAGCATTTTTGTTGTTATAATTGCTGCATTAAGCTTATTGCCAAATTTTGATTTTATTGAAAAAGGAACTCAAATGATGCTTCCAAAATATATGGAATGGTATAGCGCTTTTGGAGTTATGGTAACTCTTGTTTGGTTATATATGGAAATAATAAGACTATTAGCTAAATTAAAGGATAATAACAGATAGATTATGATTAACTTAATGTCAACAATAGCACCATCAAAGTTAAATGAAAATCAACTTCTTGAAAAATACGGCACTGACAAAACACATATGCAGACTGTATCAGATCTTTCATGTTTGATTTTTGATAAATTAAATAATAAATTATTTATGTTTAATGATAAACACAGGGAATTTCTTAGAATCGGGGCTTTGCTGCATGATTTATGCGCTAGTGACGAAAAGGATAAATATCACAATAAAAGTGCGTGTCAAATAATAAAAGACAATCTTGATAATTATAATAAGGAAGAATGTATAATAATAGCAAATATTGCAAGATATCACCGCGGACCACTGCCTGATAAATTAAAACATAAAGATTATAGTGCTTGTGAGAAAAATCAACAAAGGTTAATTAAAAAATTAGGAGCAATAGTCAAAATTGCTGACGGGCTTGATTGCTTACATAATAGTGCAGTTAAAGATATTGAAATAAAAATGGATAAAAGTTATAAAGTAATATTCTTTTATGTAAGAACAAATGATGAATCTTTAGACTTTAGAGATTTTAAATGTCTTTTAAATAAAAAAGATCTTTTTGAATATGCATTTAAAATGCAAACATCTTTTTATATAAACTAATATGTTACATAAAAAATATACACTTAAAGCTTTTATTACTTATTGCTTTAAGTGTATATTTTTTATACAAAATTTTTAATCACTTTTCATTTAACGATTAATAATACATATCACCGATTCCAAATGTAAACGCACCACGTTTGTTACCATCACCAACGTTTGTAAGAGGTACACCCCAATCAACATTTAGAGGCCCCAAACCTGGTATAAAAATACGTGCGCCAACACCTGCAGTAATAGCTTTAAGAGGTCTGTTATAAATAGAATCTGTAGCATAAGAATCAAAAACCTGCCCTGCATCCATAAAGAAAGCAAGTTTAATATTTTTTAAAAAGGGAAGTTTTTCAATTCTATCGAAGAATAAAAATGGTGTCTGAATTTCAGCAGATGCCATCATAAAAGCTTCACCTGTTCCTACTTCACTCATTTTAAAACCACGAACAGTATAAGGACCTCCTAAACGATAACCGAATACTTCTGGCATTTCGCTTCCATAAATTTTTCCGCCCCCTCTAGCCATAAGTGATAATGATGATTTTTTCATTAAAGGAAAATATTTTTTAATAGTTGCTGTTGCACGAGCATGTGTTTTTTCAAAATCAAGAATACCAAATGCTTGGTCAAGTCTTATGTTAGCTAAAGTACCATTTCGCGGATTCATTATGTCATCACGAGTATCATAGGTTATTGAAGGTGAAATAGTTGCAAATAAACCACCTTCAAGTTGTTTATCTCTATTTGCAAAATCAAGTCCTTTGCCTGCATATAATCGTTTTATTTTATCAAAATCACCTTCTTTAATATCGACATTTTCAATACCTAGAGATATTGAGCCATAGGTATGTTTAGCTTCTTTGAATCTGCGAGAAAATGTCAATTCGCCGCCATAACGACGTTCAATGGCAAGAGGTATTTGGTACGATGCAAAGTCTCGTCCAAAAGCCTTAACCATCATTGAAGTATCAGAGCCTAAAAACTTTGGTTCTAAAAAACTTATCTCAGCTTGAAGATTTGCACGGTCTAAGGTTGAACTATCCGATAACAATAGTCCAGTTCCTGCCATAAAGTTTATTGATAATTTTTGTCCACGGCCAAATAAATTGTTATCAACCAAACCAGTCATACCAAAAAAGCCTGTTTGCGAATCAATACCGCCTCCAAGCGAAACTGTTGCACTTCTTTGCTCTTCCAAAGTTATTTTTATATCGTATTTACCATTTTCGTTTTGTTCAATTGAACGGTTAACTTCTTTAAAAGCCTGTGTTGCATATAATCGGGATAAATCAGCACGAAGTTGGTTTTCGTTATAAACACTACCTTTTTGGGTTAATATGTTTCTTTTAACAACATAATCTTTAGTTTTATTATTGCCTTCATATGTAATCGAATTTATTATCCCTTCGTCAATTTCAAAATTTACTGTTCCATCAGGATCATCATATACATTTTTTACACGTGCAAGAATATATCCTTTTTTTGAATAAAGGTTTTCAATATTATTTATGGCATCTGTAACAGATTTAATATTCTGTGGTTTTCCTTCAAGATGTGAAATTGCGCCATAAAGTTCGCCTTTTGTTATACTTTTATTTCCTTCAATTGTAAAGTTAACAATTGGTATATTTTCTTCAACAACAATATTCAATATAACATTATTATCGTCATATTTAACAGGAATAGCTTTCATTTTATTTGTAAAGTAACCCATATCATAAATTTGTTTCAATGCATCCTGCACATCTTCTCTTTTAAAATAATCACCTTCTTTTACTGTTAACGTATTTTTTATGTCATTAACATCAATTAAATTGTTACCTTTTATGACAATTTCTTTAATAAAAACAGTACTCTGCAAAGACTTTTCATCCTGTGCAAACTCATTAATATCAGAAGTGGATTCCCACATAAGAGGTTTTATATCATTATTGTAATCATTTTCTTCATTATTTACAGGTGTTTCAATTTTTATATTATTTTTTTTCTTCCAAAATAAAAGTTTATTCTTTTTATTTTTTTCAATATTACTATCAATTTTATTATTTTCTTTTTTTAAAGTAAAAAGTTTTGCATAAGTGTCATTGCTGCTTATCATTGTTAATGTAATAGCAAGAAGACATATATTTATAAATAGTTTTTTTGTTTTATTATATTGCCACATTTAATTTATATTAAAAATATTAAAATACCCGTATATAAAAAATTATAACATCAACTTGAAAAAATAG
>USEW01000144.1 GCA_900553845.1 uncultured bacterium | reverse complement strand
AATGCGGCGCCCCATTATAAAATATATAAATAATTATTTAATTTTCAATAGGTTGAGGATTTTCGTTTTGAGCACTCACTTTTTTAAAAGCAATAGATTTTTTATCTTCATCCATAACAAGCTGCATTTTGTCACCTGGCTTATAAGCTCCCATTAATATTTCCTCAGCTAATCCGTCTTCAATTTTCTTTTGAATCAAACGACGAAGCGGTCGAGCCCCATAAGCTTCTGAGTATCCTTCGTTTGCAAGATAATCTTTTACTTCATCTGTTACTTCTATTGAAAATTCTTTATCTTCCAATCGTTTAAATAGATCTTTTAGCATTAAATCAACAATTTCACGAATTTCTTCTTTATTTAAATGAGCAAATACGATTATATCGTCAATACGGTTTAAAAATTCAGGACGAAAAGACTTTTTCATTTCTTCCATAACAGTTTCTTTTAAATGTTCGTATTTATCTTTTTTGGCATCTTCACCCCCAACTGCAAATCCAAGTTTTGAGCCGGTTGTAATCATGCTTGCTCCAACGTTACTTGTCATAATAATAATCGTATTTTTAAAGTTTATATAACGGCCTTTTGAATCAGTTAATCGACCGTCATCCAATATTTGAAGCATAATATTAAATACGTCAGGATGTGCTTTTTCAATTTCGTCAAACAAAACAACACTATAAGGTTTTTTACGTATGGTTTCAGTTAAGTTTCCACCATCATCATAACCAACATACCCTGGAGGCGAACCAATAAGTTTTGATGTTGAATGTTTTTCCATAAATTCTGACATATCAACACGTATCATATTGTCTTCCGACCCAAAAATAGCTTCTGCAAGTGCTTTTGCTAATTCAGTTTTACCAACACCAGTAGGACCTGAGAAAATAAAAGAACCAATAGGTCTATTGGGACTTTTTAATCCAACACGAGCACGTCTTATTGCTTTTGATAATGCAACAACAGCTTGGTCTTGACCTATTACTCTATCATGCAATGTTCCTTCAAGTTTTAACAATCTTTGGCTTTCACCTTCTGTAATTTTTGTTGTTGGAATACCTGTCATTGTTGATACAACTTCAGCCACTTGTTCAGGTGTCACAGTTGGCTTATTTGCATCATTTTCATCGCGCCATTTTTGAGAGACTTCGCGTATTTTTTCTTTTAAATCAGCTTCATCTTCTCTAAGTTGTGAGGCTAATTCAAATTCTTGTTTACGAATAGCTTCTTCTTTTGATTTTACGATATCTTTTAATTGTTTTTCAAGTTCTTTTCCTTCAGGTGGCAATGAACTCATATTTAACCTAACCTTTGAACTTGCTTCATCAATTATATCAATAGCTTTATCAGGTAAAAATCTATCAGTTATATATTTATTTGCAAGTTGAGCAGCTTGAACTATTGCTTCATCTGAAATAATAAGTTTATGGTGTTCTTCATATTTACTCTTTAAACCGCGAATAATTTGTATAGTGTCTTCAACAGACGGCTCATCAATGGTAACAGGCTGAAATCTTCTTTCAAGTGCTGAGTCTTTTTCAACATATTTTCGATATTCATCCAAAGTTGTTGCGCCAATAACTTGAATTTCACCACGTGATAAAGCAGGTTTTAATATATTTGCAGCATCAATAGCACCTTCTGCTGCACCTGCTCCAATAAGTGTATGCATTTCGTCAATAACAAGAATAATATTCCCTGCTTGACGTATTTCATCCATTATTTTCTTTAATCTTTCTTCAAACTCACCACGATATTTAGTTCCTGCAATTAAAAGCCCCATGTCAAGTTGAATAATTTTTTTAGTTTCCAATATATCGGGCACTTCACTATTTGCAATACGTATAGCAAGTCCTTGAGCAACTGCTGTTTTACCAACACCTGGTTCACCAATCAATACAGGGTTATTTTTTGTACGACGTGCCAATATTTGAACAACACGTTCAATTTCCTTATCACGTCCCACAACCGGGTCAAGCCTTTGTTCTTGAGCCGCAAGTGTTAAATCAGTACCAAATTCATCTAAACTTGGAGTTTTTGTTTTTCCGCCACTTGCACCTGCTCCAGCTGTTGCAGTTTGCTGGGTTCTTGTTTCTCCAAGCATTTTTATAATGCTACTTCTAAGTTTGTTTAAGTCAACACCTAAGTTTTCTAGCACACGAACAGCAACACCTTCGCCTTCACGGATTAAACCTAAAAGTAAGTGTTCAGTGCCTATATAATTGTGGCCTAGCTGTCTTGCTTCATCCCAAGACAATTCCAAAACTCGTTTTGCTCGCGGTGTAAATGGAATTTCAACAGCAACAAAACCAGAGCCCCGACCAATAATTTTTTCGACTTCAGCACGGGCATCTTTTAAGGTGACCCCCATTGTTTTTAAAGCTTTTGCCCCGACACCTGTGCTTTCTCCAATTAATCCCAAAAGAACCTGCTCGGTGCCTACAAAATTATGACCTAAGCGTCTCGCTTCTTCCTGAGCTAACATTATTACTTTTATTGCTTTTTCAGTAAAGCGTTCAAACATATATTTACTTTTCTCCTAAACCTATCTATCCTTTTTAATATATTACACCCACATAGCTTAATTTTCAAGTTTTTTATAGTGAGTTTAATATTTTCTTTATATTTAAATCTATCACATACATAAAATTATAACTTTACCTGTTTGTTTAATATTAAATAGTGTTGTTTTTATTATTGACTTAAATTAAAAAATAGTTTAAACTGACAAAAAGTATTATATTTATTGGAGATATAAACAATATGGAAATTTGGCAAATATGGTGTGTTGTTGCTTTTATTTTTATAATTATTGAAATATTGACACCTGCTATGTTTTTCTTAAATTTAGCTTTTGCTTCATTTATTGTATCATTTTTTGCATATTTTAATTTAGATATAACTTTGCAGGTTATTTTGTTTGCAGTAATGTCTTTAGTCGGAATATTAATTTTAAGACCATATATGCTAAAAAAAGAAACAATAGGACAAATAACAGGCATTAATGAAAAATATATAAACAAATATGCTAAAGTTATTGAAGAAATTAACGAATTTCAAGGTGCTATAACCATTTATGGAGAAAGATGGCTGGCACGTGAAAAAAATAATAATGTAGTATCTGTTAATGAAGAGGTTAAGATTGTTGCTAACGAAGGTACTTTGTTTATTGTTGAAAAAGTAGATTAAAATAAGAGAGGATTTTTTATGGGTATTTTATTTATTGTTTTAATTATTGCTACAATTGTTGTTTCACTTAGTGGGTTTAAAATTATAAAACAAGCTGAAGTTATGATCGTTGAAAGATTGGGGCGTTATGAAAGAACTTTGGATTCGGGTTTACATTTTATTATTCCAATTATTGAAACTCCGCGTGGGATTATTGTTAAACAATCAACAAGAGGGGTTGATGGACAAACCTATGCATATTTTATTGAAAGTCCAAGAATTGATTTACGTGAAAAAGTTTATGATTTTCCACGCCAAAATGTAATTACAAAAGATAATGTGTCAATAAGTATAAATGCTTTAATTTATTTTCAAATAGTTGATCCCAAAAGTGCTGTTTATGAAATACAAAATTTACCCGAAGCCATTGAAAAATTAACACAAACCACTTTGAGAAATATAATAGGCGAACTTGATTTGGACCAAACACTTGTATCGCGTGACACAATAAATGCAAAATTGCGAATTATTTTAGATGAAGCAAGTCAAAAATGGGGGGTAAAAGTTAATCGTGTTGAATTGCAAGATATTATTCCTCCAACTGACATACAAACAGCCATGGAAAAACAAATGAAAGCTGAACGTGATCGTCGTGCTGCAATTTTAGAAGCTGAAGGTTTAAAAAAAGCTGCTATTCTTCAAGCTGAGGGTGAAAAAGAATCAAAAATCAATAAAGCAGAGGGTGAAAAACAAGCTGCTATTTTGGTTGCTGATGGTTTGGCACAGGCTCGTATCTTGCAAGCTGAGGCGGAAGCTCAGGCTATCAGTAAAGTTATTGAAGCTATTGGGCAAACAGGACCTGCTGATAAATATTTAATTGCTACAAGATATATTGATACTTTAAAACAAATGGTTGAGGGTAAAAACAATAAAGTTGTTTACATGCCTTATGAAGCAAGCGGATTATTAAGTTCCGTGGATGGAATAAAACAACTTCTTGATTCTAAAACCGCGTAAGCTGTGTGAAAAACAAAACCTGAAACGACCCAGTTTCAGGTTTTGTTTGGA
>USEW01000143.1 GCA_900553845.1 uncultured bacterium | reverse complement strand
GTTACGATATGAATATCAACGGCTTAGGCATTACACCGGAAGCCGGTTTGCGTTACGTTCATATCAAGCAGGATGCTTATAAAGATTCTGCCGATCAACGTGTATCTGCCAATGACAGCGACATCTTGACCGGTGTTATTGGTGCTAAGGTTAGCAAGAACTTTGAATTGTCCAATGGTATGAACATCAAACCGGAAGCCAGAATTGCCGCCACATACGACTTGATGAACGATGACGTTAATTCTGTCGTAACCTTGGCTAATGGTTCGGCTTATGCTGTTGAAGGTGAAGCTCTTGACCGCTTCGGAATGGAATTTGGCGCCGGTGTAACCGCGGAAATCAACGACAATGTTGAACTTTCGCTTGGTTATGAAGGCAAATTCCGTGAGGACTACCAAGACCATACAGGCTTGATTAACGCTAAATATAAATTTTAAGCGTTAAACCGCCCAAACGAAACCGCCCCGGATATTTTTTATTCGGGGCGGTTTCTGTATAAATCATTAAATTAATTCTAAAATATGCCGCTATGAAATTTTAATTTTCGAACTTGCTTAACATTGAAAATAAAAGAAAAAAATCGCCATTTCTGACGATTTTTGAACTGTGGCTGACGTGGCAGGATGCGTCAATACCAACCCATAAAACATTGTTTCGTGTAAAATCAATAGCTTATCTAAATATCGTCTGGGGTGTAAACCTCAAAGTTATTAGCAGTTTTCATTAGCACTGCTAATAAAATATATTAGCACAAATTCGCTGTCAATTAGGAATACCAAGGCTTGTGTGAGAATTGGAGAAAAGCTAAAACAAAAAAATGTAAACTTAAAATATTGTTTTTTTATTGTTTCAAATAACAATTGCATAAAACGTGTTTTTTTTATATAATAAACAATATAAATAAAATTAATTTATGTGAGATAGGCATGACAATTGAAAATAATAAGAAGTTGCTCGATTATGCTAAATATTTATGGCTTAAAGAGAAAAAGTTTATTCCTTTTCCATATATTTTATTAAATTCAAGTATCTTGCTAAACAAGTGTTATGATACAATATTTCCATTGCTAAATAAGGAATCGTTAAAAATTAATTTTTTTCTTTTAAAAAATTATGTTGCAAAATATCAGCAGCATCCTGTTTTAAGAATATGGGGTGATGGTATGAATATTGGTGGTTTGAATAAAGTTTTGTCTAAATCTACAGAAGAACAGTCAGGTGTGATGATAAGTAAGGAAGGAATGCGAAGAAGTGATAAATTTTTACAATTATCAGCATTAATTATGCAAAAGAATTTGCTTGAAAATAATATGGAGAGTTTTCTTTTTAGAGAAGGAGCTGATGAAATAGGGGGAATAGTTACAGAAGGAAATTTTGCTATAATACAAGATATTATTAATAAAACAAATGCTGAGATACATGAAAAAGCACAATGTTTAAAAATTGATTCAATTCCTCACTCAAAATATGAAGGACGGTATGGCTCAATGTTTATATGTGATTATGCTCCAGTAGATAAAAAAATGTATCAAGATAAAATTATAGAAGATAAAGTAAAAATACTTAGTAAACAATTCAATAACCAAAATCCAGAATGCATAAACTATGATGATAATTTTATTTATAGCTACGAACAAAATATTAACAAACTGCTCTCTGAATATCAGTCAAAAATAGAATTAGTTTCATATAAGAATAATGATATTGAATTGTTTAAGAAATTTATGGTAAATACTTTTGGTTCCGATATAAAAACATCAGAGATGTTGCAGAATGATTTATTGGCTCTTGAAAATATATCAAATAAGTTTGTTGTTGTTTTACAGCAAAATAACATGAAAGGCGTTAATGATATGTATGGACATACAAAAGCAGATAGAATACATAATCTTCTAACTGCTAAGATATTGATGGAAATGAAAGCTCTTACTAATGCTGATGGATATAAATTATGTTCGGAATATGCTAGCACATCTAATAAAATTCTTATAATATTCGATGCAAAAAATGAAAAAAATGCTAATGATATTTTATCACAGGCATTGAAAAGTACGGATAATTTTATTCAACATCTTGGTCTAAAGAATCTCAAACACCCTCATAACAGCAAAAAGGATGGTGTTTTTTTTATATATCATTTGGAAAAGTTGAAATGTCATTTTATGTCTAATAGAGAAATTGAAAAATATAAATCAGATTTAACTAAAAATTTAATGATAAAAGAAGATAGTGATTTTATAATACCTTTTAATTTAAATAGAGGAAAAAATAAATGAGTATTGATGCTTCCTTAGTCTTATTACATTATAATCAGAGTAATTGTTTAAGAAAAACAATATTAGCTCTAGAACAACAGAAGACAGATAAAACTTTTGAAGTCATAATTGCTGATGATGGTTCAAACTTTAAAAATTTATTAGAAGTCGAAAATATAATTAAAACATCATCATTACCAATTCAGCTTGTTTGGCAACAAGATTTGGGGTTTAGAGCAGCTAAAGCAAGAAATAATGGTATTATGTTAAGTCGTTCAGATTTAGTAATATTAGCAGATGGAGACAATATTCCAAATTCAGATTTTATAGAGAAGCATATTTTAGCGCATAAAAACTCGGATAATACTATTTGTACAGGTAGTAGAATTTGGAAATCTGAAGCAGAACTAAATGAACAAAATGTTAACATAGAGCAAATAGAAAGAAATAAATTTTTAGAGACACAAGAGAATATTCAGCGGAATAAATCTTTTCATTCTATAAATCCTTGGCAGGCTGTATATGCATTTAGTTTAAGTTTTAAAAAAGGACAAGATACACTATTTGATGAACAATTTCAAGGATTTGGCTTAGAAGATTGGGAATTTGCATATAGACTTTCTAAGATACATGGTTATTCTATTACTTTCGATCCTTCTATAAAAACGACTCAATATGATGATTTTAAACGTACCCAAAATCCATTCAAAAATTTAAATCAGAATGATATAAACTTATATATTAAAAATGCATTATATTTTATAGAAAAGTATCCAGAAGATAAATGTTTACACAAAGATTTAATAAAATTTGTTAGCAAATTTGCATATTCTCAAAAAAATCAAAAATTTGAAAGAATATATGTTGATTTTGATGAGCTTGCTAAAAAAGATGTAAATGATATTATTAAGAATTATGCTTTGTTAACTAAATACAAATCAAAGTTAAAATAATGAAAATTTTTTACGAAGAAGAAAATAAAGCACGTATAAGCAAACATATTGAATTAGTGAAAACTATAATGCTTAGAATAGGCCATTCACTTAATTTTGATGAAAAGAGCCTATTAGAGAGAGCAAAAGTGCATGATTTAACAAAATTTAGTAATGATGAGATTTTAGGATATATGCTTTTGGGAGATGAGAAAGAGCACTCAAGAGTCTTAACAATAGAAGAAAAAGCTATTGTTAACAAAGCAATAGAACATCATTATAGAAATAATTCTCATCATCCGCAATATTATGATGATTGTAACAAGATGACGGATTTAGACCTTTTAGAAATGGTTTCTGATTGGTTAGCCTGTGCAATAGAAAAAGGTATATCACCAGTTATTACAAATAGTTACAATTTTAATGAAGCAAATTATCAAAAAATTTTACAATACGCTAAAATAGGAATAGACAGTTTTAATTTGATTGATAATTCTAATGGTAAGTAATCTAATATTAAACATCATTTCCCTTCGTTTTCCTGCGTTTTGAGTGTAGGAATTGTTTTTTTGTGATAAATTTATCATAAAAAAACCGTATACGCATTGGCTGACAAGGAAAACACGCAAAATAAAATATTTTTCGCACTGCTCCATAATTTTAATTGCAAATTAAGACCTTGGTTTATAATATAAACTCAGTTATGGGGGAAATACTCCATAATCAGTACCTTTAGTAGTACGGGGTTTTCATCGGCTCTTATCTAGTTCGGTGTTAGGATATAACATCGTTATATTGTTGGCTACTCATCATAGCTGACGGTAAATATATCCCCGATACATAGTGATATGGTCGGGGAGCTTTTGGCGTATGTTCAGAAGTTTTTTGACTTTAAAGGCTAAGAGAATCATTTAACTAGATATGATTGATGAACTCTCCGACCACCTTAAACAGGTGTTTTTTTTTATTGCAATTAAAAAAGGCAGATTCTAACGGTATTGCCTTCGGTGCCGAGAAGTTTGTAACCGATGATACCAAGGTTGGTATTGGTTACGCTTATACCAACAC
>USEW01000142.1 GCA_900553845.1 uncultured bacterium | reverse complement strand
CAAAAACTTTTTAATTGTAGTTGCTTTTGCTGGTGACTCAACAATAATTAATTTGTCTGCCATTTTTAATTTTATGCCCCCTTTTATTAATCTGGAAAATTTTTCTTGTTACTTATCTATATAATAATAGCCCAATTTTTTCCTTTTGGCAAGTAAATTTTAAATTTGTATTATTTTATTTTTAATTTACTCTTAACATTCATCCTTCCTTTTTGATCTATTTTTATAATTATTTCTCGTTATTAATTTTCATTTTTGTAATTTTTTAAAGTTTTATAGTTGCTTAAGGCACTTGTAAGTGCCCAAACAGCAGTTGCCACAAAAGCAAAACCACTTGAACGCTCAAAAACTGTTTTTTTGTTATTTTTTATATTAAAACAACCAAATAAAAAATTCGAAACGAAAATTGTTGTGCTTTGTATTATTGTATTTACAACTAAATTTCTTTTTATTGCTTTTTCATTTGTTTCATTATTTTCTTTTTTAAATTTAATTATTGTTTGTTTTTTATTATTATAATAATCAGATATAGTTTTACCCAGACCACAAGCTATAATAATCATCCCAATTACTGCTATAGCGTTTAAACCATGTCCCATAGTTTTATTTTTTAATGATTTTAAATCATTTTTAAGTTGTTCTTTTGATTTATCTAAAAAAGTACAATGACTTGCAAGCATTCCTAAACATAAAGGCACTTTTAAACTTTCAATATTTGATTGTTTAACTGATACATAGCAATTATCAACATTTCCCTTAAAACCTAAATTTTTATTTAATTTAGGTTTATTAAAAACATTTATTTTTGTATTTCTAATTTGTTGCACTAATTGTCTCCTTATGTTAATGACTCAAAAATATCTATAACAGCTTTACCAAGAGCTGCAGTAGCAGCAACAGCAATTCCGCCATTAACAATTCCTCCAACAATAGGTATAACTTTTGCTGCAGCACTACCACCTATAGAAGCAGCACTTTGTAAAATCATTGACGTCAATTGTGGTATTAAGGTTTCTCCTGCTTTTTCTGCAATTGGCATTGTAGCAACGGATGTTAATGTTCCACTACCAATTCCACAGGTAACAGTAAGAATTTCTTTTAAACCTTTATAACCATAAACTTCACCGACTCTTGATGTCATAATAACTTCATTTAATATTAATGCTCCTGCGGATAAAATAGGCTCTGGAATAAATGCACCGCCTCCAGCGGCTGCAGCAACATGTTGGCGAACTATTTTTTTTGCCTCATCTTTTCTTCCTCCAAAACCGATATCTGAAACATTATTTTCAATGTATGAAGGCAACTTTTTGTCATAAACCGCAGAAACATTTTTTATCATTTTTAATTCATTGGTTAATAAACTTTGTCTCAAGTCTGAATTGTTTTTTGAATAGCTTATTGCTCTTGCAAGTTGAGCATGCTTATTAACTATATTGTCTGCATTTTCTTTATTATTTTTAAAAGTTGTTTTCTTTGTTTCAATACTGCTTAATATTTTTATAACATTTTTATTGTTTGATTTTATATCTTTTAATAATCCGTTATAAATATCTTTGTCAACAATATTTTCTTTTTTTAAGCTTTCAAGTTTTTTATATGCTATATCTTGCTTATTTGGAGGAACTTTTGATTTAAATTCAACAACATCATTCTTTAAAGCTTGTTTGGGTAATGGATTGGTTGATTTATTTTTTACTTCTTTTGTTTTTTCCCCCCCCATTTTAGAAACATTAACATAATTTTCTTGATTAATAGCACCAATTTTCATAGCACACAATCTCCCTTAAATATTTTAAATTAGATACAAAAACTTTATTATTTATTTTTATATCAAAAATAAAAAGTAAAATCAAGGAAAATTATTAAAAAATAAAATATTTTATATTAAAATCCGATTACAGAAGAAAGTTCAACATACGGTATATTTAAAACATCACCTATATATTCATCAGTAAGTTTACCATAACATGTTGAGACACCGCCTTGAAGCTCAGTATATGTTTTTACAGCTTCAACAAGTCCTTTATTTGCAATTTCAAGGATATATTTTATTGACACATTTGTTAAAGCTATAGTTGAAGTTCTGGGGTATGCACCTGGAATATTTGTAACACTATAATGTATTACATCATGCTTTATAAAAGTTGGATCATTATGAGTTGTCTCTTTATCAACTGTTTCAATAATTGAACATCTATCAACCGACACATCCATAATAACCGAACCTTTTTTCATTGTTTTTACCATTTCTTCAGTTACTAAAAATGAATTATTTTTTTGTGAAATATCATCATATAAAACAGCTGAAATAAGTAAATCGCAACCCGGAAGCAGTTTCTCGATATTATATTTTGAAGCAAAAACGGTTTTAACACCACAAGGTATATGATTATTTATTGAACGTAATTTATTTATATCATTATCAACAACAGTAACATCAGCACCTAAACCTAAAGCGACGCGCAATGCATTCATACCAACTGTTCCAGCACCTATAATAACAACTTTTGCAGGTAAAATACCGGCAATTGATGATAAAAGAATACCTTCACCTCCCAAATGCTTTTGAAGTAAATTTGCACCTATTAAAACCGAAGCAGCACCTGCTACTTCACTCATTGGAATAAGCAAAGGTTTTGACCCGTCAGAAGAAACAACATTTTCATTTGAAATTGTTGTTATGCGTTTTTTTAATAAAATATCAGTTAGTTTAGGATTTTTATCAAGATGCAAAAAAGCAAACAATATTTGGTCACGTCTCAATAAATCATACTCACATTCATGTGGTTCTTTTACTTTAACGATTAAATCTGATAAATTATAGATATCTTCAATATTATCAATAATTTTAGCCCCATATGTCAAATATTGTTCATTTGTAAATCCACTTAAAACACCAGCATCTTTTTGAACATAAACACAATGCCCTGCTTTAACAAGTAGTTCAAGACCAGCCGGATTAATCCCCACACGAGCCTCATTATGTTTTAATTCTTTAGGTACACCAATTTTCATATGTTTAACTTATTCCTCAAATTATATCTCAACATTTAAAGCATCTTCAATTTCATCAATAATCAAATTAACAGCAGCTATTCTATTTTCAGCACATATTATAGGTCGTCCGACAATAAGGTAGTCAACGCCATAATTTATTGCTGTTTTAGGTGTTAAAACTCGAATTTGGTCGTTGACGCAACTCCAGGTAGGTCGAACTGCCGGACACATAATAATAAAATCATCATTTAATGTTTTTCTTATTTCTTTAGCCTCAATTGATGATGCAACTACTCCATTTATTCCTGAATTAATAGCTATTTTGGTTAGATTAGCAACATATTCATCAATATTTAAATTGACATTTAATTCCTCAGTAAGTGTTTTTTGACCAAAACTTGATAATAAAGTAACTCCCAAAATTGTAGGTTGGTCAATATTGTTACGTTTGGCAAACTCTCGGGTAAGTTTGACAGTTGAAGATATCATTTTTGACCCTCCTTGAATATGAAGGTTAAAAAAATCCACTCCTTTACGAAGTAGATTTACACTTGCCTTTGCAACAGTATTTGGAATATCATGGAATTTAGAATCAAAAAAAACTTTTCCACCATTAGTTTTTATTATATCAATGCTTTCAAACCCAGTTGAAGCAATAAGCTGTAAGCCGACTTTAAAAAAACCAACATAGTCCTTTAATTCTTTAACAATTTCCTCAACTTCTTCTATTGTATCAACATCTAGTGCTAAAACTATTCTATCTTTTGAAGTTTTTGGTCTTTGTATTGTCATCTTGTATTCCTGCTTTTCATATATTATTAGATTTTAACACTTTATATAACTATAATCAAGACACAAAATTAACTTATCTCTTTAAAAAATTGTTGTGCTAACAAAGATGACACATGATATGAATATCCTTTATTTAAACATTCATCAAACATATTATTTGCAAGACTTACAGTTTTATATTTTTTTTCAATTAAAGCCATGTCATTTTCAAAATTGTCATTGATAGACTTCTTAGATTTTTTATTCTCAACTTGGACTCTGCCAAGTATTTCAGATGGAGTATTTTTCTCAAGCAATTCGTTTGATCTATTCTCATTTTGTTGCTGTTGTTCGTTTTTTTTAGCCTCTACAGATTTTATTCCATCTTTTGTTTTATTAATATTATTTGCCTTTAACGGTATATTATTAGCAATAAATTTTTTAAGGTCATTAATGTTATTCCCCATTAAAAGTTCTCCATTCTAAATTGTTGTTTTTAAGCATATTATACCTGCATATGTTATAAAACGCTAAATTAATTTTTTTTGCTAGTTTTATTATAATATATATAAAATTGTTACAAAAGTTTACATTTTTTGCTTAAATATGTGATTTTACATAATAATTAATACTATATTTAGTATATACT
>USEW01000141.1 GCA_900553845.1 uncultured bacterium | reverse complement strand
TTTTTAACTGGTGTAGTATTTTCTGCCACACTTTCTAAATAACAACAATATTTTTTCTAAAATACTAGAAAAATTAGTATTAATATCAACACCATAATTACCTGTATGAATACCAGTTAACACGATTTCATTATAACCATTATTTACTAAAGTAGTTATTTCACTTAAAACATTATCTTCTTTTTTACTACGACATTTCCCTCTTACATAAGGAATAATACAATAAGTACAAAAGTTTTCACAGCCATCTTGAATCTTAACAAATGCTCTTGTTCTATTTTCAAAATGTTTTATATTCATATCTTCAAACTCTACTTCATTTAAATTGAATCTTTGATTGATTTTTTCTTTATTTCTAAAAAAATCAACATTATTATAAATATTAGTCAGCAATTTGACTTTTTGCTCATCAGTTATCCTCATCATTGAACGAGAAAAAATTCTTCTAATATTTTCCAATAATCCCTGTAATTTATTTTTATCTATATCTGGCTCATCAAAAAGCGTAGCTACATTACTTTTTTTTCGAGAAGATAACATAATCAATCTATCTATCTCTCGTAATTCAAGTCGTAATGGTTTTAAATATTCTCTATATAGCTTTTCGCTATTAACTTGGTTAAAATAATCAGGATAATTAGCTATTGACTTAATTATAGCAAAAAGTGCCTTTCCTACCGTAGATTTTCCAGAATCGTTTGGACCTGCAATAAGTGTAAGACCAGATAATTGAATATCTGCTTCTTTTATCTTCCCGAATTTTTTTAATTTAATATCCATTTTTAACCTCTGTTATCGTTTTACAGCATATAATTTTCTTTATCAATAAAAATTAACACTTTTTTAAGATTTTTATATGGGGGTAAAAAATAAATATTTTAGTAAAAATCTATATCTTATCTTAAAAATGCAATATTATTTAATTCGTCTACAATTTTATTGTGATTTAACATATAGGTAATATTAAAGCATACCTTATTGTCCCCATCAAAAAACATTAAAAATAGTAACATTAAGGTAATATTTATATTGACTTTCGTAAAGTAATGCATATACTAAGACTATAATATTACTTTGTGGAGTTAATAATATGAGATTTTTATATGCAAGGGTTAGCAGTTGTGACGGATCACAGAAAATTGACAGACAAACAACTGAAATTGAAAAATATGATGAAGTATTTGAAGATTATGCTTCTGGTGGTTCTACAAATCGTCCAAAATTGCAGGAAATGTTAAAGTGGGTTAGAAAAGGAGATGTTGTTGAAGTTCATAGCATTGACCGCTTGGCTCGTAATATCAATGACCTTTTAAATATTGTAAAAACGATTACCGAAGAACGCCACGCAGAAATTTATTTCATCAAAGAAAATTTGAGATTTACGGATGATACAACCAACCCGTTTAATAAACTTACCTTACAAATCATCGGCTCAATCGCAGAATTTGAACGCAATATGATTCGGATGCGTCAAAAAGAAGGCATTATGATTGCAAAACAAAGAGGTGTTTATAGTAAAGAACGTTGCAAAAAATTGTCATTATCAAAAATTGAGGAATTGAAAAAAGATATTGCCGATAAAGTTAAAATCTCTGATATTTGTAAAAAATATGGAATTACCAAACCGACATTTTACAGATATAAAGAAAATTATAATTTATAAAACAAGGCGGAATTTATACCGCCTTTTCTTTCAGATACTTGTAGAGGGTTGTATAATCCACGTTCAGCATTTTAGCAATCTTAACTTTTTTAATGTTTTGGGATAATAATTTTTTTATCAGTTCTTCTTTACCTGATAATTTGGTTGTTTTATTTTTACTTCCTTTTACTCTGCCTATGTGTTTTCCCTCGGCTTTTAATTTATCTAATGAATTTTTAGTGCGTTGGGAGATAAGGTTTCTCTCAATCTCTGATGATAGTCCAAAAGCAAAAGCTAATACCTTTGATTGAATATCACTTCCTAAGCGGTAATTATCTTTAATAGTCCATACCTGACAGCCGATATTCATACAATAATGGAGAATAGACATTATTTGTAATAAATTTCTACCTAATCTTGAAATTTCAGAAGTAATTAAAATATCATCTGGTTTTAATTTCTTTAATAACTTACCTAATTTTCTTTCTTCTAACGGTTTTCTGGAAGAAATTGTTTCCATTATCCATTTGTCTATATGGATATTGTTTGCTGTTGCAAAATTTTCTATCTCAAAATGCTGGTTTTCATTATTTTGTTTTTCTGTACTGATGCGAATATAACCGTAAATCATCTTCAATCCTTTTAATATATTTATCAAAAGGATGAAGTTTAATATTTAGATAAGTGATTGAAAATAAAGGAACATTTGATTTCAATATACATTTAAAATGTTAAGAGTCAATTAAATTTCTTCTGTTGTTGTTCATATTCCTTAAAAACCTTGGATTACAACAAGTTTAAAATCAAAAACAATATGACAAATAAAATATTGGATTCTGGCGTTCGGTTTTTGACAATGTTTTTAAGCTGAACATTTTGATATATATGTAATAACTTTTATAAAAGGAAATACTATGAACAAGACTTTATTATTGGCGGGCGTTGCTGCTTGCTTATTTGCATCTAATGCAAATGCGATTGAATTTAATCAATATGTATCTGGTAAATTGACCTATTCTGATGCTTCTCACGATGCAAAATGGGATAGTGAAGATGGCGAAGCTGGCAAACAGAAATTCAGTGATAATGTTTTCGGCGGTAGCTTGGCTTACGGTGTTAAAACTGGTGCAGTCAGAACTGAACTTGAATTGAACATCAAACAGGATGCCGAAAAGAAACTTACTGATGAATTTGGTTCTACTAAATTGTCAATGGAAAACAATTCCGTTATGCTGAACGCTTACTACGATATTGACACTGGTACGAAATTTACTCCGTATGTTGGTGCTGGTATTGGTATGGCTCGTCTCAAAGGTTCAATTAAAGGCGATGATACCAATGTAAGCAAAAGCAAAACAAATTTCGCTTGGCAGGTTGGCGCTGGCGTTTCCTATGCTATGACTGACAATCTGGCTTTGGATGCTGGTTACAGATATACCGATGCTGATGAAGTTAATGTTAAAAACGATGGCAGCAACAATAAGTTTGAAGCTAAATCTCACGAGTTCCTGCTTGGTGCAAGATACAGCTTCTAAACTTACTTAAAGCAAGTAATAGTTTTTTTCATACAGGAATATCCAAGGCTGTATAAGTAATTATACAGCCTCTCCTTTTAATATAAATATCCATATAAAAAAGGATATTTTATGAATGAATCTGAATTATTACAACAAATTATAAACAATCAAAAAATCATCAATAACTTAAAAATGTTAGCATATTTAAATAGTGGTTTCCAAAATCTCAAATTTTCCAAAATTGAAGAAAACTAATGCATATCTTCTTTTATCCAGAGATTTGAAACAAGCAACCTGATAACCACCATCACAAAATACGATAATTCCGTTGTTAATATAATTTCCTTTTGGATGTCGTTTCACTAACTCGTTAAAAAACATATTAGGGCTTATCATTCAACATCCTACTTTTGGTTTAATTGATTTAGTTTTAATTGATGATACTTCTTTTTTTCATCATCCATTCTGATATTTAATTGCTGGTTTTGTTTGGCTAATTCATTTCTGAAAGTAGGGTTTTGATTATTTTTCATTGTATCTAAATTTCTTCTTTTCTGCTCTCTGTATTGTCTTAATTTGTCATCTAAATTCATTGTTAATCCTTATTTTTAATAAAATATTTGGCATCATAAATTGATGTGTTATTATTTTTGATGTCATATTTGATTGTTAAATTTTCATCATCAATAAGCTTGCAATAAGCGGTGGTCTCCTGATATTGAGATTGTAACAACCTAAAAAAATATCCGTATAATAACAAAAAATCATCTGGCATCATATTTCTTATAATTAGATGCAGATGATAATTGTTTTGTTTTTCAATATATAAATCATAATCAAGATTAAGATATTTCATCCAGTTATTGCCATACAAAAAATAACCGTATTTGTTTTTGATGAAATTAAATGTATCTTTTAGTTTATCTTCCGTTATTCCTGTATGGGGATTAAAAGAAAGATGATAATTTAGTTGCTTTTCTGGTAATTTGGTTAAAATTTCATCTCTTTTATTTTCAAAATTATATTTATAAACTTGATTTAGTTTCTTTAATTCATCAATAGATGCTGATGTCGTATAGATAATTCTGTTTGGTAAATTGATTTGTTGATGAACTGATTTCTTTTGTTTTGATTTGTAATTTGATTTGTTGGAATTTAATCCCTGTTTTTGAATTATCTGATTAAATTTGAAGTTATCATATTTTGTTATTTCAATGTCATCACTCATTAGTAATCCTTTAATTTTGATAATAATTTTGCATAGGGGCATTTCTGCCCCTTTGATTTCATAAACAACACTCAATAGTATTACTTACATTTGTATTTATTATGATGTGATGAAGAAAACAGATTATTTTAAATTGATAATTTTATGCGAAAGTAGCTCAGTTGGTAGAGCATAACCTTGCCAAGGTTAGGGTCGCGGGTTCGAG
>USEW01000140.1 GCA_900553845.1 uncultured bacterium | reverse complement strand
AAAGAATAAGATTAGAAACAGAATATATTTTAAAGGAGAATTTAACAGTAAGAGAAATAGCAAAAAAAATAAATGTAAGTAAAAGCACAGTACATAAAGATTTACATGAAAGACTTTTTGATATTGATAAAAATTTATTTAAAAAAGTAGATAAAATTATGCAAGAACATTTAGAAATAAGACATATAAATGGTGGCAATGCTACTAAAATGAAATATGAAAAATTAAGAAAGGGATGATATCTTGCTAAGCAAAGATATAGGAATAGATTTAGGAACAGCAAATGTTTTAATATACGTAAAAGGACAAGGTATTGTCATAAATGAACCAAGCGTAGTTGCAATAGAAACAGAAAGTAAAAAAGTATTAAGTGTTGGTGAAGAAGCCCATCAAATGTTAGGTAGAACTCCCGGAAAAGTTCGCTCAATTAGGCCATTAAAAGACGGAGTAATTGCAGACTTTGAATTAACAGAAGCAATGCTTAATAATTTTATAAAAAAAATAAAAGTAAAAGAAAAATAATTAAATACAACAAAAAACAAAAACCTTCATATAAACCAGATAATAAATTTTCCCCATATTTTTGGACTATTTCATCATTTATTATAACGGCATCTGGATGATAAAATAAAATGTAATGGATATAAAATAAAAAAATAAAATATCCAAATAAAGAAATTAAATTACAAGTAAAATATCTAATTAAATTAAAAATAAACATTTATATATAATACCATAAGTTGATAATTAAAAGAAAGGTTAAAATATGACATCAAATTATAAAAAACTAAAAGACTTATATGACTTTATAACAAATAAAGAAATACAAAAGAATTTTAATAATGAAATTCACAATAAAACTATGAATTATCAAAAACAGTATGGTTTTGAATATAATAAAAATGACCCAAAACATCCAACATGGAATAATGAAGCAGATGCTTTTAAACATGCTTTTATGCAAGCAGTTTTAACAAACCGATATTATGATTGGGCAAGTAAAATTGGAGGCGATATACATGAAATAGATAATTTATTAAAAAATGCGCCTAAATCTGAAAGTAATATGGATTGGTGGAATAATAAGATTGGTCGAGAGATAGCAAAAGAAGTTTATAAGCAAACAAAAGGGTTAAATGTTACTGATAAACAAATAGAAGATATATATGCTCAAAAAATTGTTGAAAGAATGAGAAATGGGGATTTAATAACAAGTCCAAAAGATCAAAGAGCACAAACAATTCCCCAAAAAATAAAAGAAACCTTTAATTATTTTACAGGTCAAGCAGCACCAATTGATAGCATTTACACCCGTGAAATGATAGACAAAATGTCATCTGACGAGTATTTGCAGCATGAGCCGATGATAATGGAGCAGCTTAGAACCCAAGGTATTCCACGAGAAAAAGACATAAATAAGAATAAAGATTTTTCTGACTATTTTAATGAAGTAAGTAATAATTCAAAAGTATTTACCCGTGAAGAAATAAAAAATATGACGCCTGATGAATACTTAAAAAATGAAAAAGCGATAGATTATCAATTAAAAACCATAGGCGTTCCATATGAAAAAGAATTAAAAACTAAACAAAATACATCTCGGGGTAAAGAAACAAATAAAAAATCATCATCCTCTTCAAACTCAGGCGATGGTCGTTGGGTGACAATAAACGGAAATCATGTTTTTATTAATGATTAAATGTTATTATGATGGGTTTCATTTGTTGTCGACATTCGTATTTTTTAGGTTCAATCCTTTTATTTTCTCTGACAGCATTGAAGTCAACGGGTATTATAGAAGTTTAAGGTAGATTTATATATTACCTAAAGCGATTATTACAATATATATTTTGATAAGCTATTTTGTTAAGTAGCTTTTTAGTTTGCTAAAAATTTACGTGTGAGAGGAGGTGGTGGCTAAAAATTATGCTTTAAACTGTTTTTGTATCAAAAAAACCGCAAGCATGGAAACAGGGAGTGTAAACATACTTACGGTCCTGAGAATAAATTACATTTGTAATATCTTCTCATGTTTATTAAACCACATATTGATAAAAAATATGCTATTTCTGTCGAAAATTTTACAAAAATTAACAATTAAAAATTTATTTGTATATATTTTCATTAGTTTTAGTATTTATGTATAGTTAAATTTAAGAAAGGAAAATTTATTATGACATTTACTAACAAGTATGATGCGTTTGTGCCTGAAATATGGGGCAGCAAGTTGAATGCCGGATTAGAAAAAAACTGTGTTATGCTTCAATGCGTTAATCGCAATTGGGAAGGTGACATAGCTAATCAGGGAGATACTGTAAAAATACTTACACCTGGTAGTGTTACCATTGCCACTTTGGATGCAAATGTTTCTTATAGTGAAATTGTACCAACTAGCACAAGTTTGGTTATTGACCAACAAAAAGTTTTTGCTTTTAAGATTAATGATGTTGCATTGGCACAAGCTAATACTGACATTATGGAAGGTTATTTAAATAAAGCTAAGCATGCTATTGAAGTTGAGCAGGATGTTTATCTTTTAGGTAAACATGTAGATGTTGAAGCAAATAACACTATTGGGGGAACTGCCGCTGTTTCTTTGACTTCTGCAAATGTTTATACTCAATTTGTTAAATTAGCACAAATTTTGAAAAATTCTTCTGCTATTACTGACGGACAAAAACCTTGGGTTGTTATCAACCCTGATATTGAAGCGTTGTTACTTCAATCAACTCAATTTACTTCGTCTTATCAAATTGCTGATGAAACTCTTCGTAATGGTTCTATTGGACGCATTGCCGGTATGGATGTTTTAGTTACTCCAAATTTAACTGCAACTGATAGTAAAATTAATGTTCTTGCCGGTACTAATGATGCTATTACTTATGCTTCTCAGTTAGCTAAAATTGAAGTGCTTCGTGACCCTGATTCTTTCTCTGATTTAGTTCGAGGCTTGTATTTATATGGCGCTAAAACCGTTAATACAGGTGCTTTGGCTAAATTAGTTTGTTCTGTTTCTGCTTCATAATTATATTCCATGTTGATTCTGTGTTGAAATGAGCCATTTTCGGCTTGTTTCAACACTTTTCTTTTATGTAATTTATTTATGAAAGTATTTATATGCTTATAATTTCCAAATTTAAAAATAGTTTTATTAATATTGTTAATAATTTTGAAAATAAGTTATGTAGTTTAGAAAATACAAATGCTTTTATTGAGCAATTGGACTTATTATATAAAAATATTGTTATTAATAATGACGAAATTTTAAAACTTCCTAAATTTTCTAAAATGGCTTGTCTAAAACTTTAAAAAATTTAATCTATCGTTTTAGTATTTTAAAAAAATATAATTTTGAAAATGAGGCCAATAATGAGTTGATTGAAATTGCACAATCTATTCTTATGCTTAAAAAATACTACTTATTAAATTATAAGTTTAAGGATGTTGATGTTTATTCAAATGTTATCGATTTAATGCAGTATTTCAATGGACATATTTTAAATGTTGGTTTTAATTTTGCAATTCGTGATTTGCAGTTGGGGTTAAATTTGCTTAATAAAAAACGACATAATTCTTCATTAGTAGTTAAAAATATTTTAAAAGAAGATGGTGTTTTGGGCTCTAAAACTTGTAGTACTTTATTTAATGTGTGCAAAAATTACCCGTTAAGTGTTGTTAAAAAATATATTAAAAGGGGAATTTTGAATAACATTATTTTTGATACTAAAAATAATAAAAACATAAATTCATATAAGCTCGTTTGTGATGTTTTAAATATTCTTGATTGTCAAAATCAAAATAAATATATTGGAGGTTTTTAATTATGTCAAATTTAGTTTTAAAAGGTGGTATGAGCAATGTCAAATATATTTGGCATGTTGAATCCGACAAAGCTTGTGAAGCTTGTCAAAGTCTTGACTGAACAGAATATAATTATGAGGATGATATTCCCGATAGACCACATCCAAATTGTCGTTGTTATATTGAAATTGTGGAAAATAATGAAAACAAGCAAAATCAAGACCAAGAACCTTGCGATTGTTGGGAACAAATTCAGTCGATTATGGATGAGGTGGCTGAGCTTGAAGGAGAAGCTAATTCTTTGATTGAAGAAATGATGTTTTTGCAACATGAAGTTGAAAAAGATTTATATACATTAGAAAATTATATTTTAAAAATTGATAATTTGAAAAATGAACTACATCAAGTTGAACCTTGCGGTGAAGATTGTATGGTATTAACCGGTGCAGCTGCAAACATAACAGATGATAAAAAACTTGAAGATCTTTTTTTTAATATTGTTAAAAATAATCAAAGTGCTTTGGAAGTATATGATATTTTTTTAAAAAATAAACATGAAATGGAAACTACAAAAAATTCATATGATAAATATTATCATGCGAAAGCAAATTGTGAAGCTGCTGAACTTGGGAAAATGCAAGCATTTTTTGCTGGTATGTATAGTATTTTAAAAGAAATAAAAGATTATGGTAAAAAAGTCTTTATAGAACACCAAAATGCTAAAAAAGTTTATGAGGATTGTTTAAACGATTTAATAGCAGATTTGTATGGGTTACAAAAAGCTAAGGAACATGGTTATTGTTCTTATAAAGTTAAAGATGTTGAAAAAATATTTAAAAAATAATTTATAAACTTTAAACCTTAAACT
>USEW01000139.1 GCA_900553845.1 uncultured bacterium | reverse complement strand
ATATTTTATTTTTTTTTAATAAAAATTTAAATTAATCATTTGTTGATATATAAGGTTAGAAAAATTATGCATAAATACTAAAATTGTTTAGGAAAAGAATTTAAGTTCTGATAATTTCTCGGTTAAAAAATTACAAAAAAAATGACAAAAAACTTAATACATAACACAAATAGCATTATGTATTAAGTTAAAAATTGAATAAGCTATTTTTTAGATATTTATTTAAACATCCAAACTTTTAATAATTTCTGAATTTAAGTTTGCAAATTCGGCTCCGCGGGCTTCCATTGCAAGTTTAAGTACAGTATAAAGATTTAATCCTTTATTTTTATTTATAGCTTCAACATATAAATCAATAAAGTTATTGGGAATTCTCAAACTCCAATTTTGGTCGCCTGAAGTACCTGGTTTATTATATACCTTTTCTAAACCAAACAAATCAGAGAAAAATACTTGAATATTTGAAGCTCTTGAAGCAAATATTTCAACAAATTTAGTTAATGTTAAAAATTCACAATCTTTTGATAACTTATCAATTAATGCATTTTTTGCATTAATATTAGCTTCACTGAATAAATCGTCAGCCAAGTTTTCGCTATGTAACTTAGCATCATCGGTGTTAACAAGTTTTTTAGCCCAAAGACTTAAAGGCTCATTATCGTGTGTGCCAACCATAGCCCAGCAGTTTGATTCAATATTTTTGCAACGGTAAGCATGATTTGGGTCATTAGCAACTACAAATTGAGTTAAGCGCATACCAAGTAAATCATACCGTTTTAAAACAGCAGCAACAGGATTAGTTAAAGTTCCTAAATCTTCACAAACAATAGCATTTTTATCAAGTCCGTTTTCAATTGCTGAGGCTATAACAATTTTTTCAATCATGGCACCATATTTTTGCACTTGCTCGTCTGATAGATTAATAATTCTTTTTTCGCTATCTTGTTTAACTTCATTATTTAAGTTTTCCATTGTTGCAATCGCAAAACGACCTAATTCAGGATGTTCAGGAGATGAGAATAACCTTGAAGCACCTTCTTCTATTTTAGGTTTTTTTCCTGCCTTATAAACCCAGGGGTCAATTAAACCAACAATATGGTCTATACGAATACCGCCCTGGTTTTCTTTAAACATTTTAGAATATAACCTTTTTAAAAACTCGCCGCCTCTGCCCAAACTTCCATCAGGGTTAAACATTGTGTCGGGGTTAATAACAGGAAATCCCCATGCTTGACCGTCTTCTGAAAAATAATCAGGCGGGCAGCCTAACATCCAACCTTCTAAAAATACACTTTGATATGCCCATGTATCACGGTCTGAAAATGCAACTTGCCTATCAGCTATCATTTTTATGCCTTTTTGTAAAGCATACTCTTTAGTTTCATAGTTCTGTTTTGACACAACAAACTGATTAAATGCATAATTATCAATTATAGATGAATATTTATTTTTAAGTTCTTTTATTCTAAAATCAGAAGCTGCTTTTTGTTCTTCATTTTTTGGATTAAATAAATTTTTATCTAATTCATTTTCCCAATTTGGCCAATAGTCATTATTATATTCACAAGATAAAGCTTCATAAAGACTGTCTGATAAAAGCCAGTATTCATTTTCTTTTTTATAATTTTCAAATTCTTCTTTTAAATCATTTAAATTTGAATCTACAAAGTTTTGGTAAGCTTCTTTTAAAGCATCATTATAAGCTTTATAAGCATAAGAATATGCTGTTTCACCCGAATTACGTTTAGGATTTTTGGAAACTATGTCGTTAAACGTTTTTAAAGGTAAAATTTTTCCCCACTTATCTTCAGTTAACTGTTTTAAATCAATAAACATAGGGTTATTGGAAAAAATAGTGCTTGTATAAGGTGAAGAATCAATGCTTTTAGTTTTACCGGCTGGACCAAGCTGTATTGAATTAAATATGCCAGATGCAAAATCTATCAATGCTTTTGCACCATTTGAATTTGGAGAACCATAACCTGTATCTTCTCCATCAAGTGACGGAAAGCTGCCGCCATGTACTATTAATGAAAAATTGTTTTTTCCTAAAGCTTTTAAAGCATTTTTAAGTTGTGATTTATTTTTAATAATTTTTTCATAAGTAAACGACTTTTGAGAAGTTGATACAAACATAATTCTCCCTTTCATTATTTTATTATAATATTTTCTATAAACAAATTTCTATCCAATCTATTTTTATACTAGCATGCTTTTATTTATAAATATACGAATTGTAAATAAATTTTACAATTTTTATAAAATATTATACTACTTAACTAAGTCTTTCATTTCAAGAACCGCATTTTTTAATCCAACAAATATAGCTTTTGATATAATGCTATGTCCAATATTTAATTCAATTAAGCCTGGTATTTCTTTCATTAAATATACATTATTATAGTTTAAACCATGACCTGCATTAACTTTAATGCCTAGCTCTTGAGCATATTTTGCACCTTCTTTTAATCGACTAAATTCTTCATTTAGTCCAACTTTATCGTTTTGATAAAAAAGATTTGAAAATTTACCTGTATGAAGCTCAATAAACTGGGTATTTACTTCCTTTGCTATTTCAATTTGTTTTAAATCAGGTTCAATAAAAAGACTAACCAAAATATTTGCTTTATTTAGTTCTTTTATAAAATCATATAAATAATCTTTTTTTGAAATAATATCTAACCCGCCTTCTGTTGTAAGTTCTTCACGTCTTTCAGGCACCAGACAACAACTGTGTGGTTTTAAGTCAAGTGCAATTTTTAACATTTCATCATTTACTGCCATTTCTAAATTTAAGGGAATTTTTAAGTGTGCTTTCAATTGATAAACATCCTCATTTTTAATGTGGCGCCTGTCTTCTCTCAAATGAGTGGTAATTCCATCAGCTATTCCTTCATTTTGACAAACTAAAGCTGCTTCAAGCACATTTGGTTCAATATTTCCCCGAGCGTTTCTCAATGTTGCTATATGGTCAATATTCACACCTAATTTCATAATTAATTTTCTCCTTTTAATTTGTCAAACCCAAACAATGCCGCTCCAATTATTCCTGAATTATTATCAAAATATCCTTTTTTTATTTCTGTTTTTTGAACAACAATATTTTTATTTACAAAATCGTTTATTTTTTTATAATCAATAAACTGAGCCATTGAACCTGATAAAATAACACAATTTGGGTCAAAAATGTTAACAAGTCCAATTATACCCAAAGCAACATCATTTTGCCACTTATCAAGTGCTAAAATAGCGTGTTTATCATTTTCTTTAACACCATTAATAACATCATATGTAGTTATATTGTTATCTTTATAAATTTCCTGTGCTGTATTTTTTAAACCATTGCCTGAAGCATAAGCTTCATAGCAGTCATAAAAACCGCAAGTACAGGGTCTGTTTTTACTATTTATTGGGAAATGCATTTCACCAGCACTTCCGCTTTTTCCTTTTAATAATTTTCCATTTACAACAATTCCGCCACCCACACCTGTGCCTAAAGTTAGTAAAACAATATTATCCCCGCAATTTTTTCCGCTGCCCAATTTATATTCAGCCCATACAGCACAATTTGCGTCGTTTTCAACGATGACTCTTTTACTTGTCAAACTTTGAAAATCGATCTCATTATACCCAAGTGGTAAATTTCCTGTTGAACTTAATATTTTTGTGTTTTCATTATTAACCGCACCAGCTGTTGCTATTGTTATTATATCGACATCGTTTTCATATTTATTAACAATATCTTTTAAAGCATTATATATGTCATGTTTAGTATTTGGTGTACTAATTTTTTCAACATTATTTATAATGTGACCAAGTTCATCAACAATTGCGAAATTTATTTTCGTGCCACCAATATCAAAACTTAAAGCTTTTTTCATAACTTTTGTAATCCCATATCTATAAATCTTTTTACAATCAACTGAGGACGGGTAACAGCAGAACCAATCACAACACTAAAAGCTCCAAGTTCAAACGCTTGCTTAACATCTTTAGGTTCCCAAATTTTACCTTCAAGAATAACAGGAATGTTAAAACTTGAAGTTATTTTTTTTAATAAATCAAAATCAGGTTCATCCTTTGGACTTAAATTTTGAGATTCAATGGTATATCCACTTAATGTTGTTGAAATTATGTCAACACCTTTTTCGTATGCTGTTTTTGCTTCTTCATATGTTGAAATATCAGCCATTGCAATTTTATTTGAATTTTTGATTGTTAAAATAATTTCATTTAAACTTGAATTATTTTTACTTATATTATTTTTCCTAACCGTTGCATCAAAAGCAACAATATCAGCACCTGCTTCAATTAAATCAACACAATCTTTTACTGTTGGTGTTATATAAACAAATTCTTTATAATTTTGTGGTATTACGTTGGGTTTTGTGATGCCGATTATCGGAACGTCAAAATTTTCTTTTGCGTTTTTTACATCTCGAACATTGGCAACCCTCAAGCCGGCAGCACCGCCATTTATAACAGATTGCATCATTGAAAGCATGCATTTTTCATCATACAATGGTTCATTCGCCTGTGCTTGAACAGAAATTATAATATTATTTTTTATTTTTTTTAAAATTCCTATATTATTCATTTTTATAATTGTTTTACTAAATTAAGCATTTCAATAGCAGTTAAAGCAGCTTCAGCTCCTTTATTGCCGGCTTTTGTGCCGGCT
>USEW01000138.1 GCA_900553845.1 uncultured bacterium | reverse complement strand
ATTTTATTTATAATTATACTTGAAGAAATTTTTTACTTTGTATATTTGTAAAAAGAAAACCAGGTCTTAATGTATATTTTCCATGTTTTACATTTAAACTATCAATACAGCTTTCAAGTCTTTTTATTTTATCTATATCATCGCTTAAGGCAAAAAGAGAAAGCTGCCGAGAATTATTTAGCTTTAACCCAGATAATATCACACCACAGCTACGATACAGGACATCAGGTCTATAAATTTCATCTAAAAGTTGTATTATAATATTTGAAATATGAAACTCCCAATCTGTTTCATTATTGAGATAGTATTTTCTTTTATACAATGTATAATCTTTTGTTTTTAAGACAATTGTCACAATTTGACTTAACATATTGAGTTCTCTTAATTTACGACAAGCTCTATGAATATGAAAGTTTAAACAATTTTTAATATAATTTATATCATTAGTAAATTGAGAAAATGAACATGTTTTTTGTATAGATTTAGGTGTTCGGATAACATTTGTTACTTCGTATATAACATTACCCTTTAATTCTTCTTTCATTTCAATACTACGTTTATTAAAATATTTTCTTAAAAAAGAATCCGTCAAGCTTACAAATTCACAAACTTTATATATCCCAAGCTTATTCAAAAGTGAGCAGGTATTTTTACCAATTCCCCATATCTCATCAACATTAACATTTTCAAGTTCTTTTGTTATATTTTTAGGCTTAATATAATAAATCCCGCTATTTTTTAATTTAGCTTTCTCACAAGCAAATTTTGCTAATGTTTTTGTAGCACTTATACCAATTGAAACAGGAATTTTAAGCTCATTATATATATCATCCTTTATCATTTTAGCTATTTTTTCATAGCTTTTGTGATAAAGCCCCCTCAAACCGCTTAAATCAACAAAAGCCTCATCAATTGAATACTTTTCAACCATCTTCGTATAATTTTCAATCTTTTGCATAACTCGTCTTGACATTTCTTCATAAAAATCAATATCAGAAGATATATAAATAACGTCAGGCTGCTCTTTTTGAGCAAGAAAAAGCGGCTCACCCATTTTAATCCCAAGTTTTTTTGCTTCTTTTGAACGGGCAATTATGCAGCCGTCATTATTACTTAATACGCATACAGCTTTACCTTTTAATTTTGGACGCCTGGCCTGTTCGCATGACACAAAAAAAGCATCACAATCAATCAGTGCAATAATTTTATTATGCCCTCTTATTTAACATAATAAACATTTTATTTACTTTTTATTTTATTTCCACTTTTAATTTTATAATTCCCAACATTGGCATAAAATATTTTTCATTAAATTCTATGATCTGGTGAAGCAATAAAAAACTTTACCAAAACTTCAATAATTGTATAACAGGAATTTAAAATAAACTAACAAAAAACTAATATGTTTTTTTTATCCTTTAATTATAAGAGAATTTTAGGATGATTTTCCATGAAGAAAAATAATATTACAATGTTATATTTATTCCTCGGATTTATATGTTTTTTCGGATTTTTCTACTGTCTTGGTACATATGCACTTTTAGATGTAGATGAAACAAGATATGTTAACATGGCAAGTGAAATGTTTAAGTCAAAAAATTTCCTCACTCTTTATTTGAATGGAGATTATTTTTTTGAAAAGCCGCCATTTTTCTTTTGGCTGGAATGTATTTCTTTTAAATTGAATGGTACGGTTTCAGAATTAAGTGCAAGATTACCCGTTGTCATATTGTCACTTTTACCTGCAGGTTTGCTTCTTTTTCTTTGCAGAAAAGTTAAGAGTGATAAATATGCAATAGTAACAACAGCGACATTGTTCACCAGTTTAGAATATATGTTTTTGACAAAAATTGCTATATTAGATAGTATTTTAACAAGTTTTATCGTAAGTTCAATTTTATGTTATTTTTACACATTTTACGTTGAAGAAAGAAACAAAAAATATTTTTGGCTGTTAACTTATATTTTCTCAGGCTTCGCTGTTCTTGCAAAAGGAATTCCAGGAGTAGCAATCCCAATGATGATTATAATAATTTCATCGATTGTTTTTAAAACTTATAAAGAAATGTTGAAATATTCATGGGGAATAATTGTATTTTTGTTAATAACTCTTCCATGGCACATAATTATGCTAAAAGTATACGGCAGCCTGTTTTTTGATGAATATATCATAAAACATCATATTCTTAGATTTTTAGGTTCCGATGTTATTCATAGAAGCCAACCCTGGTATTTTTATATCATAACTCTTATTTGGGGCTTATTTCCGCATATTTTTGTATTATTATCAAAATTTGCAAAAATTAAGAACATTAGATTTAATGATAAATTTTTAACTCTTAATCTTATTGCAGTTATGTCTATTTTAATATTCTTTAGTCTTTCAGGGGCAAAACTAATAACCTATATTTTACCGATTTATCCTTTTATTTCAATTTTAATAAGTACAATTTGGGTTCATTATATTGACTCTGGAGATAAAGCTGTCCATACTTCATTAATATTATTGAATTCTTTATTCACAGTTGCTGCAATAGGTTTGTTGTTTATAAAATTATTTATGCCTTTTGAAATTTATTTTAACTTTCAAAAGGTGCAAAGTGTCGCGCTAACGATAATTATCCCGTTTGTCATTTTAATTTGGATACTTTTAATTAATAAAAAGAAATTAGCAACTTTTTTAGCAATTGCACTTCTAATGTCAATTCTTTCAGGCTTTATAACTCCTTATATTTACAAATTCAATTATACGTTCGGTCAGAATGATTTAATGAAATATGCAGAATTTGCAAAAAATAATAAATATACAATTTCAGCTTATTTAACAGGCAAAAAATATAGTCTTTTATATTATGGAAACCAATCAGTAATTGATTTTCAAACAGATGAAGATTTAAACTGGCTTAGAAAAGAATTGGCTAAACCTAATAATATTGTAATAACAAAAAATAAAAATATTGATAACATCCCTTATATAAAAATAAAAGAAAAAGGTGTGAAATATTCAATAATAGAGGAGTTGGAAAATGAGAAATAATAAACTTGCAATAGTTGTTCCATTGTTTAATGAAGAAGAAATTATAGAATATTCCATCAAACAATTATTAATGGTTTTGGACATAATGATTGATGATGGATTAATTTCACAGGATAGCAAAATATGTTTTATTAATGATGGAAGTACTGATAAAACAAGAAAAATTATTGAAAATCATTGTAAAACAAATACGAAGCTGGCATTAATAGAACTTGTGAAAAATTATGGACAGCAATTTGCAATTATTGCGGGTTTAAATTCAGTTGATTCTGATATTTATGTGACAATTGATGCCGATTTGCAGGATGATCCTATGTTAATAATTGATATGGTTAAGAAATATCAGGAAGGATATGAAATTGTTTTTGGCTGTCGGAAAAAGCGTGATACAGATTCATTTCTTAAGAAAAATACCGCACTATTGTTCTATAAATTTATGAAATTAATTGGAATAAACATTAGGCAAAATCATTCTGAATTCAGGCTTTTAAGCAAAGTTGCGGTAAAGCATCTAAAAGAATACAAGGAAAAAACTCTATTCTTGCGCGGAATTATTCAAAATATCGGACTGAACTCTTGCAATATATTTTATGATGGTCTTGAGAGGCTTGCCGGCAAAACCAAATATTCATTTTTTAAATTGTTGGGACTTGCTTGGACAGCCATTACAAGTTTTTCACTTTTACCTTTAAGACTGATTACGGTCGTTGGAGCTATAACCTTAATTATAAGCATACTAGTTCTTATTTATGCACTTGTAAGTTATTTTAAACATTTTTCCATTCCTGGATGGACTTCTATTATTATGACAATAGCTTTCTTTAGCGGTGTTATAATAATGTCGCTTGGAATAATTGGTGAATATTTAAGCAAAGTTTTAATTGAAGTGAAGAACCGTCCATTATATCAGATAGAAAAAACTATAAATTTATAGAGGGTTGCATGAGACAAAAATTTATTTTAAATGCAGATGATTTTGGTTTGAGCATTCATCATAATTTAGCAGTATTAAACGGGTATAAAACAGGTTTTTTAACAAGTGCAAGTCTCTGTACAAATATAGAAGATGCCTTTATTGATGCCATAAACAATATAATTCCTGAATGTAAAAATTTAAGTCTCGGACTCCATTTAAATATTATGGAGGGTAAGTCACTAACAAATTGCCCATTATTGACAGATAACAAAGGTTATTTCAAAAGAAGTTACTGCTATTTAATATTGAATCAAAATAACAAAGAACTTTTAGCTCAAATTGAAAACGAATTCAAGGCTCAAATTGAAAAGGCTGTAAAATACGGAATAAGAATTGACCATATTGATTCTCATGTCCACACACATGCAATACCTAAAATATTTAAAATAACATGTAAACTTGCTAAAAAATATAATATTGACTATGTGCGAACACAAGAGGAAAAACCATATTTAGTTTATCCTAAATGTTTAAGTTATAAATATATAATCAATCTTATAAAAATCGTTTTACTAGGATTCTATACAAATAAAAACAAAAAATTCCTCAAAAAACAAGATTTAAAGACAAATGATTACATAATAGGAATCGGTTATACACAAATGATGGATTGTGATACTATAAAATCAGGTTTGAGAAAAATAAACGACAAAAATAAAGGTAGTTCCATTATTGGTAGACAGAAAAAAAT
>USEW01000137.1 GCA_900553845.1 uncultured bacterium | reverse complement strand
CATACGCAATCCCTCCTTTCTTCATTTTTTATTTAACAAATAAGATGTAAGAAGAGGAGTTTTGCCTTCTGTAGAAACTAAACCCTACCTTTTTAAAAACTTTTATTAAAATTTGAATGTACAATTTGTTTCTATTATAATGAAAATATGTATAAATGTAAATATAAAAAAATAATAAAAATAGCTATAAGATTAAAAATATTTCTTTATTTCGTTTTTTAACTCGTTTATTAAAAAATCATACTTTTCACGATTATTAATATACAAAAAACCTAAAACTGCTTCAAAAGCTGTGGCGTTGCGATGCAGAGATTGATTTATTCTTCGTTGTGATGATGTCTTGATGTTTCTTGCACGTCTTAAAATATCTAATTCTTTTTCATTTAGAAAAGAACTTAATAATTTCAATAATTCATTTTGAAATTGGGCGTTTACAAATTGTACGGTAAGTTTGTGAAGTTCATTTAATTTGCCTGTATTGTAAATAATTATTTCACGAACGGCAAGCTCCCATAAAGCATCACCTAAGTGTGCATAGCCTTTAATATTTATCATTTATTTTATAGCCCATTATCATTTAAATCAAGCTTGTATATTGGTTTAACGCGAACATAATAATCATTGGTAAGTTCTTTTAATGTTTCTTCAATATTTTTAATAGCCTGAATTTCTGTTTTACCAAATGCTATTATGTTTTTTATTAAACAATTCGCTAAAAATCCACATCCCCGGTTATCCCTATATATTAAAACGGGATATTCAATAAATTCTATAGTTTTTGTCATTTTTGTCTCTTTATAAACTCTCTTACATTTTATATATCGGCAGATGTTAAAAATACTTTAATAAAAAATTAAAAAATGTTATCATATTATTTATGAACATATTATTTGTTGATGATAATTATGAACTTGAGACTAAAAATACCCTTGATTATAACGATTCTAAATTAAAGGATTTAATTGACGGTATCGAGGGACTTGGGCATATAGTTGATGTTTTGAAACCTAATTTTTTATTTAAACACGTGCTTAAAAAACAAAAGTTTTTCACAGATGGCATATATGACCAAAATTATCGGGTTATTTTTAATTATAATTTTTTAACTCCCATGCTTCTTGCTGTTAAAGATAAAATTATTAATGATGTTGAGCTTGAAAAATATGATGTTATTGTTGCTACTTCATTTTTTGGTATAATATTTGCTGAAAAATTGAAAAAAATATCGCTAAAACCTTCGGTTTATATCTTAAGTGAGTTTGAGTATATAATTTTAACTTTATTTTTTAAGTTTTTGCCGTTTAAATTTTCTTTAAAAAATGCATATCGTTATGCAAGATTAATAGCTTGTTCTTCATCTGTAATAATCCGTAATTTTAAAAAGCAGTATCCGCAAATGCGGCATAAACTTTTTTTTGCTTACCCAGGTATTGCGCGTGATATTATTATAAGTCGTGAATTAATGCTTGAAAAGTTAAAAAAAATTACTGAAAAAAAACATGTCAATATTGTTACATCTTATAATATAATATCGAAAAACGATATAAAAAATATTATAAAAAGTATTGAAAGACTTGATTTAATTAATTGGGATTTAAAAATTATGTATAAGGATATGATAAATCCTAAAATTGAAACCTTGTGTTATAAACTTGGTATTTTAGAAAAAGTACAATTTGTTAAAATTGAAAACGATTTTGAGATTGATGAAATATTTGAGGAAGCTAATTTATTTATATCGCCAAATAAAAGTAAAGATTTTTTAGTTTTATATTTAAAAGCCATGTCAAAAGGTGTAATTCCTTTATGTTTTAAAGATACAGGTGCTGATGGTGTCGTTATAAATAACACAAATGGATTTATTATAAAAGATAATAAAAAAGAATTTTCGAAACTTCTTAATCATATATGCACACTTGATAATGAAGTGTTATCAAAAATAATTTCGAATATACATAAAACTGTTTATAAATATACAAATGAAAGACGGGTTGTGAATTTTATTGACAAAATATATCGGATAATTGATATAGAGGATAAAAAAAATAATTAAAAAATGTAAAAAAGTTGTTAAATTTCTTCATTAAGATTTGCAAACACAAGTTTTTCTTTAAATAGTAAAGGTCATGGTTAATTGTAAATTTTTTTTTAATTTTTTAACTTGATGTCGTGATTTTTGTGAATATAATAAAAATATAGTTTACAGGAATTGAGGTGATGGCCAATAAAAACAGCCGTTTTAAGGGCATGTTTTTTTTAGTGAGAAAATTATGTATTTATAATAATTTATGATATTTGATTTAATTATGATTAAAAAAATTTTATAAAAATATTACTTTGGAGGAGGTATAAAATAAAGAGGAATATTGTATTTATAAATTTACTTTTCCTCTTTATTTTTATAATGATAAATAATATTCTTTAAGTAAAAGAGCGTCATCTTCAATATTTGGACTTTCGCATGTAATGGCACCTTTAATATCAAAATCTTTAAAAGCTTTAAGCAGGTCTTTATAATTCATATCAGCTTCATCAAGGTTTAAATGTTTTTTTTCACCTTTAAGACCATATTCAATGCCTGCTATGTGAGCATGAAAATTATTTAGAGCATTTTGACCAAGTTCATTTCCAATTTGCTCAAATATTTTAGCAAATTCCAAATAAGTGTTATATAAACCGTTTGTACGGGCATGGAGGTGTGAAAAATCAACGCAGGGTAAAACAAATCCTTTAAATAATTTTGATAATTTTATAATTTCATCTAAATCACCCCACTGGGTACCTTTACCAGTTGTTTCAGGACGTATCCATACTTTTATGTTGTTTGATTCTACATATTTTACGACTTGTTCAATAGAATTTGCAACCTTATTAAAAACGAGATCTTTGTCAAGATTCATATAAAATGCTGCATGAAAGGTTATACTGTATGCACCGACATTATTTGCAACATCAAGGGTATCAATAATACGTTTTATGCTGGCTTCAATTTTTTCTTCTTCTTTTGAGTTCAAATTTATATAAAAAGGCGCATGAGCTGTTAACAAAAAATTATTATCGTATTTAATTTCCTTAACAAGCTCTTGTGTTGTTTGAGACATTCTTACCCCATGGACAAATTCAAGCTCCATGCCGTCTAAACTCAAATATTTGATTATGCTAAAAGCTTCTTTGTATGAACCTTTACCCGTTGCAATTGGCATACCGGCTGTTAAGAAATTTAATTTATCAATAACCAAATCGTTCTCCTTTTTTCGGATTAAATCGTCTTATAAATTCTTTTGCATCACATATTAAATAAGTTCCTATCTGTAAGGTTTTAATATATAAAACGCCATCTTTTGTTGCTATTCCCAAATAATCGTTTAAGTCACATATTGAACCTGGTTTGCACTTAACTTTTTTATTTTTTGCAAATGCGCTATGGATTCTTACAGATAATCCTTTATAAGTACTCATAGCTTGTATAAATGGATTTAAAGCTCGTACAAATCGTTCAATTGAGTATGCGTCATATTTTTCCCAATGAATATAATTATCAGCTTTAGCTGTGTTTATATTTGGAGCATGTGGATAATCACCACTTGCTTGCGGTGTTGAATCAAGCTTGCCTGTTTGTTCATATTTTTTTAAAGTTTCAACAATAATATCACAACTTAAATAATTGAGTTTATTAAATAATGTACCCATTGTTTCATTTGAATCTATGGGGACTGTATATTGGGTTATTATATTACCTGTGTCAAAATTCTCATCCATATAGTGAAGAGTGATTCCTGTTTCCTTTTCATCATTAATAATAACAGCAGAATAAGGATTTGCTCCCCGATATAAAGGCAAAAGCGATGGATGACAGTTTACTATTCCATCTTTTGGTATATTCAATAATTCCTTTGGAAATTTTTTATTATATGAACAACAAATACCAATATCAATGTTTAAATCTTTAAGTTTATTTAAAAATTCGTCATCTTTCAATGTTTCATCATAATCAATAACATTCTGATTTAAATTTAACGCACAAGATTTCATATAGCTATATGAAGGGTCACTTTTGTGAGGAACAATGACTCCTACGATGTTGAAATTTTCCTTAACAAGTCTTTCTAAGGCAATTGAGCCAAAATCAGGCATTCCTATAAATAAAATACGATGTTTAAACAATTTTTCCAAGATGTACTCCAAAAATAAGTGATAATATAGATAGTATAACACTTAAAAATAAGTATATAATACATAAAGTACACTCACCTTTTTGATATAATTCAAAAAGGTCTAGTGAAAATGTGCTAAATGTTGTAAAGCCGCCACAAAAACCTACAGTTAGCATAATCTTTAATGTATTATTTAAATTTGTATATTTAAATAAAAATAAACTAAATAAAATACTCCCCTTATAAAATATTGTTTATTATTATATATTATCTAAAAAAATAATATTTTTCCACAATGTTAAGAAATGAAATAATATAAATTGCAAATTTAGTTTATTTAGTCTATATTAACCTTTATGATAAACTTAATTGCAGTATTTATAGGTGGCGGTTTGGGAAGTTTACTTCGATATATTACCGACAATTATTTCAAAACATACAATGTTTCATTCCCTCTAGGTATATTTTTTGTGAATATCCTTGGATGTTTTATTATGGGATTTTTATTTAGTTTATTTTTATTTAAATATACAAATTTAAATAATACATTAA
>USEW01000136.1 GCA_900553845.1 uncultured bacterium | reverse complement strand
CTTCCTTGATTTTGCAAAAAATCATCCTCAATATGAATTTCTGATAAAACCGCATCCTGTTTTGAAATCCAAATGCGAAGCAACCGGTTTTATGACAGGAGAAGAGTACGAAAACTACATTGAGCAGTGGAGAGAGCTTCCTAACGGGAATGCGTATACACTCGGAAACTATTATGACGTTTTCAAAACTTCTGACATTTTGATTACAGACAGTTCGTCTTTCTTAGGTGAATATTTTGTCAGCGGAAAACCTATTGTACTGCTCGAGAGCAAGAGCAGAATGCCTTTCAATGACTTTGGGCTGGAATTAAGAAAGGGCATGTATAAGCCTCAAAAAGTTGAAGAGATTGAAAATATTCTTGAAGAAATTTTTAATAAGCCGGTAAAAATTATTACCAATACCTATGATTTGGGTATAAAAATTGACTTAAAAATACCATCTCAACTTGGAACGGATAGACTTGTCAATGCTTATTATGGAAAAAAGTTATATAAAAACAATTTTGTTATTGTAGATTTTGGCACGGCTACAACATTCGATGTTGTTAATGCCAATGGCAATTTTGCTGGCGGATTGATATGTCCCGGGTTAAGTATCTCTTTAAAAGCGTTAAATGTTTTTACATCAAAACTGCCGTTAGTTAATATATCTGAAATTAATAATATTGTTGGAAAAACAACCGAGGAAGCTATTTTAAATGGTGTAATTTTTGGACATGCCAAAATGGTTGATGGAATATTACTTGAACTTAATAAAACTCTAAATACCAAATTAAAAACTATTGCAACCGGAGGATATTCAAATTTAATTGCTAAATACACAAATACAAAGTTTGATTTAATTGATGAAAATTTAACTTTAAAATCTTTAAATGAACTACATTCTTTATTCGCTAATAATGTTGTTTTATCTTAAACGCAATGATATAATATTCGTAAAAATTATTATGAAAAATATAAAAGTAAAGAGAGGAATTTTATAGAGTATGAAGGAATTTAATATATGTTTACTACCTGGTGACGGTATAGGATGTGAAGTTGTTAATGAAGCTAAAAAAGTTTTAAGCGCCGTTGAAAATAAATTTGATTATAAGTTTAATTATAAAGAAGAACTAATTGGTGGTATAGCTTATGAAAAAATAGGCAGCCCATTGCCGGATACTACAATTGAAAGCGCTAAAGCATCAGATGCAGTTATTTTAGGGGCGGTTGGTGACTGGAAATATGATACTTTACCGCCAAATGTGCGTCCTGAAAAAGCACTGCTTGGTATCCGTAAAGCTTTAAATCTATTTGCAAACCTTCGTCCTGCTTTTGTTTTTGATGAACTTGTTTCTTCTTCAACTTTAAAAGAAGACGTCGTTAAAGGTGTTGACATTATGATTATACGCGAATTAACAGGTGATGTTTATTTTGGCGAGCCAAAAGGTGTTGAAACTATTAATGGCGAAAAAACAGGATTTAATAATATGATTTATAAAGAATCCGAAATAAATCGTATTATGCATGTTGCTTTTAAAACAGCACAAAAACGAAATAAAAAATTATGCTCAATAGACAAAGCAAATGTTTTGGATGTATCTCGTTTATGGAGAGAAGTGGCCAATGATGTTTCAAAGCAATATCCCGATGTTGAGTTATCCCATATGTATGTTGATAATGCTGCAATGCAATTAATAAGGAATCCTAAACAATTTGATACAATTGTGACAGGAAATATTTTTGGTGATATATTATCAGATGAAGCATCAATGTTGTCAGGCTCGTTGGGCATGCTTCCAAGTGCCAGCTTATCCGATGGCAAGACTCCAAGTTTATACGAACCAATCCATGGCAGTGCGCCTGATTTAAAAGGAAAAAATGTTGTTAATCCAATTGCAACAATCCTTTCAACTGCTATGATGCTTGAATATTCCTTTAATGACAGTGTCGCTTCAAAGGCTATTTATGAATCAGTTAAAAAAGTTTTAAAAGAAGGTTATAGAACATCTGACATTTTTATTGAAGGAGATAAAAAAGTTTCAACAAGTCAAATGGGAGACTTAATTGCTAAAAATCTTTTATTTAATTAAATAAAATAAGACCCGATTTGTTTCGGGTCTTTTTTGTCAATCTATTTTTTATCATACACTTTTATTAAGTGATAACCAAATTGTGTTTTTATAGGGTCTGACACTTTGTTTATTTCAGTATCAAAAGCGGCATCTTCAAATTCTTTAACCATTTGCCCGCGTCTGAAGTAGCCTAAATCTCCGCCATTTGAGCCTGATGGACATTTTGAATATTTTTTAGCAAGTTCTTCAAAACTTGCACCTTCATCTATTTGTGACTTTAGTGCTTTTGCTTCACTTTCATCTGACACAAGAATATGACTTGCTTTTACTTTTGTAATTTCATCCATTTTTGCATAACCTTTCTCTATTGTTAACGGTATTAGTATAGTAAAAAACATTATTGCTGTAAATAAAATTTTTGCAATTTTTTTCATGATATTTCTCCTCTAATTTTTCTATTTTAATAATGTAATTAAAATTTTATCATGATTTTGAAAAATAATATTATCCAATTGGGCGATTTCAATATTATTGGAATTTAACGGCTTTATTTTTGAGGCTTTTTCATAAAACTTATACGCTTTTATTTCCTCAGCAAGTTTATCATATAATTGAGCCATAATATAAACTACTTCAAATTTTTCTTTATAGTAATCTTTATTGTAAACTTTTTCAAAATATTTTATGGCTTTCCCATATTCGCATTCAAAGCATAAACATAATGCAAGATTTAAATATGCTTTTGAATCTTTTGGGTCAACTCCAATAGCTTGTTGAAATTTACATCTTGCTTCTTCAAGTTTTCCTTGTTTTAATAATGATTCCCCTTGTTTTATAAATACTTCACCCACACTTGTATTAGCCAAGACAGGATTGTTAAATAATATTATTAAATTTAAAAATTATTTTATTACTGAATATATATATATTTAATATTTCTTCATCTTCATCAAAAAATAATTTTAATAATTCAGTTAAATTTCTACTTGGAATTATAATATTAACATCTTTTGTTAATACTTTATCCATTTTATATTTCTTAAGAGATAATCTATAAGAATCTGTTGCACTACATTCAAGCATTTCTTTATTTGTTTTTAAATTTAATCCTGTTAAAACTATTCTTGATTCATCAGTACTTGAAGCATAATTAGTTTGATTTATAATATTTTTAAAATCTTTAATTGACAAACTAATAAAATCATCATTTAAACTTAAATCTATTGGGGGATATTCTCTAGCATCAATACCATTTAAATTAAATTCACTATTTTCTGTATAGATAAGTACTTTATAATCATCAACTATTTCCATATTAATAAATTCTGAATCTAATTTTCTAATAATATCAATTATATATTTACCTTTTATTACTATACTTCCTGTTTTTAAAATTTCTAAATCTTCACTTTTTTCTATTTCAGTTTGAATTGTAATATCATTATCTGATGCGGTTAAAATAAGTTTTTCTTTTGTTAAATTAAACTTAATACCTGATAATATAGGTACAATATTCTTTGATGATAATGCTTTTGATACATTATTTAATGCTTCGGATAAAACGTTTTTTCTAATTTTTAATTTCATAAAAATTCCTTCTTTCTTTTATTTATTTATTTTTTTTATTATAGCAGTTAATAACTGTTAATAACTTATTAAAACCTTATATATCAGTACTTTTAGAAGATTTTTTTTAACAATTATTAACTGATATTAACATTATTTTAATTCTTGTTCTATATGAATAATTGCTTCTTTTAATTCCATGTTACTTTTTAATGAAGTTTCTATTTTATTACAAGAATGCATTACAGTAGCGTGATTTTTTCCGCCAAATTCTATTCCTATTCTTTCAAAAGATTCATTAGTTAATTTACGACATAAATACATTGCTACTTGTCTTGGAATGGCTATATTTGGTGGTCTTTTATTAGATTTTATATCTTCATAAGATATTTTATAAAAATTTGCTACACTTTTTTGTATTCTTCTTATATTATTTTGATCTGTACCACTTGTTTTTTTAGTAAATTCTTTTAATGCTTCCATTGCAAATTCTAAAGTTGGATTATTAACCCCCATAATTACTGAATAAGCAATAAGTCTTGTAATTGAACCTTCAAGTTGCCTTACATCGTTTCCTACATTTGAAGCAATAAAATTAATAACATCATCATTTATTTTTAACTTTTCTCCATTTAATTTTTTTCTTATAATAGCTACTTTTAATTCAAATTCAGGTGGTGCAATATCAACTTGTAAACCCCAACAAAATCTAGTACGAAGTCTATCTTCAAGAAATTTTAAATCATCTGGTGATCTATCGGATGATACAATTATTTGCTTAGAATCGTTATGCAAATTATTAAATGTATGGAAAAATTCTTGTTGTGATGCTGTTGCTCCCCCAAGAAATTGAATATCATCTATTATTAATACATCGATATCACGATATTTGCTTTTAAAAAATTCCATATAATCTAAATTATTATTGTTAATATTATTTTTTCTTGATAATCCCATAAAATCTTCAAGAAATTGATCGCAGGTAACATATAAGACACGTTTTTTATGTTTTTCTTCAATATAATTACCAATTGCGTGCATAAGATGAGTTTTACCAAGTCCACTGTTACCATATATAAATAAAGGATTATACATTTTACCAGGATTTTCTGCTACTGCAAGAGCTGCAGCTTGTGCAAATTTATTTGATTCGCCTACAACAAATGTATCAAAAGTATAATTTTTATTTAAATTAGAATTAATTGCTTTTTTAGGTTTATATTTATCAACATCATTTTTAGTTT
>USEW01000135.1 GCA_900553845.1 uncultured bacterium | reverse complement strand
TTTATAAATTTTATATATAAAAATAATATAATGTTAATAAATAAAAATTCAGATAACTTTTTAAGTCTCTTTTTAACAAACTCAGACAAGTATATAAAAATATACAATACCGAACTTGATTTGATTAATAACAATATAATTATAAAACGCCGGTTAAAGCTGTGCGGCTAGGTTTAATCGTCAAGAAGAAATTGTGGAATTTCTACATCAGGTTTGCCAAGCACTCTAACAAGTTCAAGGACTGATGCCTTCATTTGACATGTCTGGCTGCTTGTATTAAAAAAATCACTATAGAAACAACCTTCGCACACACACCCTCTTTTATAACATTCTAAAGCTGTATTAGTCCACCTTCTAACTGAGGTAGATTTCCCCATATCTCTGCTTCTTGGCACAGTAACCTCCAAAATCCCCACATAAACTAAATATACTATCTATCAAATCTCAAGGTGCCTTTGTTTTCACCTGATAATAACAATTATATCTATTGACATGTCATTTACAAGAGAATTGGAATGAACCTTAACATTTCTAAACAAAACGTAAAAAGTACTTATTTATAAGGAGTTTAAGGTTTACGAATCTCGTTTTGCATGATATGACATGGTTTGGGAGAATTTTGGCATGAAAATGCATGCTGTACATGTGTTTTCATGATTTTAAATTACAAAATTTTCTTAACATTTCTTAAAACTTAACATTTTTTTACAAAAATAAGCAGCTTATTTACCTGTAAGACTCAAAAGTAATATTCTTTTTTCAAGATTATTTATTAAAAATTTCGTGTTTGTTTTAGTAAGTACATCTGTTATTTTGTTTTTTAATTCTTTTTCCTGTGTCTTACTTTTTCCTAACATACCTATTCCCCTTTTTTGTTATAAATTATAAAAATCCTTCTTGAATATATAAAGTATTCTTGAAGGATAATTATTGCTATATTTCTATATATTAATTTACAAAAATTTACAAATTAAGATAATTGCCAAATTTTTTGATTTTAAGCAATATTTTTTTTAAGTGTTATAATTTAAGAAGAAGAAAGAAATATTAAGGACTTATGGGAAGAATAGTTATAAATAAAGATAGATGTAAAGGATGCGGCATATGTATTGATGCTTGTCCAAAGCATCTTATTATATTAAGTGATGATTTAAACAAGTATAATACGAATTATGCCAAATATGTTGACAATGAACAAAAATGTGTAGGATGTCAAATGTGCGCCAAAAGTTGTCCTGATATTGCGATTTGTAAGGTTTACAGGTAACAAAATATATGGAAGTTAAAGAAAAAATACTCTTAAAAGGAAATATAGCAATAGCAAAAGCAGCTATAAATGCAGGTTGTGAATGTTATTTCGGCTATCCTATTACACCTCAAAGTGAAATAGGTGAATACTTAAGCAAGGCTATGATAGAAGAAAACCGTGTATTTATCCCTGTTGAAAGCGAACTTGCAGCTATAAACATGGTTATTGGTGCGGGGTCAACTGGAACTAAAGCCATGACATCATCCTCATCATGCGGTATAGCTTTGATGCAAGAAGCAATATCAGCTATGTGTTGTCAGCAAATTCCGGGTGTAATAATTTCTGTAATGCGAGGCGGACCGGGATTGGGGAATATTGCACCTTCACAGGGTGATTATAACCAGGCTTGTTATGGCGGTGGAAATGGTGACTATAAAGTAATAGTTTTATCACCTTCAACAATTCAGGAGTCCATTGATTTAACATATTTATCTTTCCATTTGGCTTTTAAGTATAGATGTCCGGTTATACTTCTTGCAGATGGTATACTCGGTCAAATGATGGAACCTTGTTCAATAAATGAATATCCATATAATGACTATGATTATGATATTGAAAAATGGGCATTAGATGGGGTAAAAAATCGTGAACCGCGCAATCTTGTGTCGCTTCATATGGATCTAGGAGAATTAGAAAAACTTAATTATGAACTTAATAAAAAATTTATTGAAATTGAAAAAAATGAAGTAAGATATGAAAAGTTTATGATGGATGACGCTGACATTATTATTACAGCTTTTGGCACGGTTGCACGTGTTGCAAAAACAGCGGTCAAACAAGCGCGCGACATGGGGATAAAAGCCGGATTATTTCGTCCTATAACCTTAAGTCCTTTCCCGTCTTGTGAGCTTTATAATTCAATAAATTCAAACGTAAAAGTTGTTTTGGATGTTGAGATGAATTTGGGTCAAATGCTAAAAGACGTTAAAAGTAGTGTTTTTGGAAAGTGTGATGTTAAATTTATGGGTAAACCGGGTGGCGGTGTAATAAATAATGATGAAATTTTAAAGAAAATTACTGATTTAAATAATATAGAAAGTTAAAAGTATGTTAACAATGGAAAATCTCGTTTATCAAGAACCTAAATGTTTTATTGAAAATTTTAAATATACTTTTTGCCCTGGATGCGGTCATGGTTATGTGTTGGGGATTATTGCACAATTAATTGATGAGTTTAATATTCAATCAGATACAATAGCAGTTTCATCTGTTGGCTGTTCAATATTTTTGGAAAAATTTTTTAAACTTGATGTAGTTGGAGCATCTCATGGTCGTTCGCCTTGTGTCGCGACTGGTGTAAAACGTTCAAAGCCTGACAAATTTGTATTTACTTATCAAGGCGATGGGGATGCGTTGACAATTGGTTTTAACGAGACTTGTCATACTGCATTGCGGGGCGAGAATATAACAACAATCTGTATAAACAATACAAATTTTGGCATGACAGGCGGTCAGGCAAGTGCGACAAGCTTGCCGAATCAGAAAACAAAAACAACACCATTTGGGCGTGATGTTAATAAATACGGCTATCCAATAAAAGCGGCTGAAATGATAGCTGCTTGTGATGGTGCAGCTTTTGTTGCAAGATGTGCTGTCGGCAGCCCCAAATTTTATGATGATTCAAAAAGAATAATTAGAAAAGCTTTTCAAAATCAAATTAATAATATAGGTTATTCTTTTGTAGAAGTTTTAAGCTCTTGCCCCACAAACTGGGGAATGAGTCCTGTTGAAGCAAATAGGCATATAGTTGAAAATGTTTCAAAATATTATCAGCTTGGAATTTTTAAGGATATAACGTGTTAAAAAAAGTGTAAACCATGTGGAGCTTTAGACACGAGGAAGCGACCCAGCTTCCGAGTATAAAGTGAAGCCAAATTTTCCCCTGAAGGACCCTCCTTTGTAAGACTCAACTACGTTTCCGTCAACAAGAGGAGCTTCAGGACGGGCTAGGTCCTGGGGAACTAAAAGCTGGAGCCAAAAATTGAACTTCAACGCAACTAGTCGTGGGATGCGTAAAAAAAGCCGGAGCCAGCAGCACGAAGTACGATAGACGAAGTACTTTGAACTTGAAGGAAATTCAAGACAGCTAACGACGAATCCACAGCCCGTTAGATAAAAAATGAAGGAATATATAAAAAACTAAAAAGCTATAATTTATTAGCCCATTTATTTGTTATAATAAGTATCAAGATTGGACTTGATTTTATTAAATTAGGAAGGAATATATAAAAATGGAAAAAAGTATAATAATAGCTGGTTATGGAGGTCAGGGTGTATTGTTTGCAGGCAAGCTTTTAAGTTATGCTGCTATTATTGAGAATATGAATACGACCTGGATACCTTCTTATGGAGCAGAAATGCGCGGAGGAAGCGCCAATTGTTCAGTTAAGCTGGGAGATGATGAAATAGGCTCGCCAATAATAAATAAACCTGATATTTTAATAGCTTTAAATATTCCTTCATTTAACCGTTTTGAAAAAGATGTAAAAAAAGGCGGATTAATTGTAGTTTGTGCAAATGAAGAGGACATCAATAAAAGCCGGGATGATATCAATTATTATTTTATAACCTTAAAAAATCTAACGAAAAATATTCAACTTTCATTTATAAACATTGTTGCTTTAAGTGCAATGATTCGTAAAACTGGATTATTAAAGATTGAATCTTTGACATTAGCTTTAAATAAATTGATACCAAAGGATAAATTGCACCTTCTAACTTCAAATATTGAAGCAATAAAACTAAGCGCGCAACTTGTTTTTGATAATAAAAATTCAAAGGCAGCTTTTGTATAATAAATTTATTTTTATATAAGTCCTTGGCGTATAGCTTTAACAGCTGCCTGGACTCTGTCTTCAACACATAATTTTTGAAGGATTGAACATACGTGAGCTTTTGCAGTATGAACACTTACAATAAGTTCGTTTGCTATTTCGGTATTACTTTTACCTTCAACCAAAAGCTTTAAAACCTCGTGTTCACGCTCGGTTAAAAGAACTTTTATATTTTCGCCTGTGTTGTTTGGGGAATTTTGATGAGCATGTGATAATATAGTTGTATTATCTGGCTTTGGGAACGCTTTTAATGCTAAATCAGATACTTGAGGAGAAATATAACATGCACCTTGAGCTACATTGCGTATTGCTTCAGCTAGGGCGTTTGGCGTAATGTCTTTTAAACAATAGCCTTTTGCGCCTAAGCCTAAGGCTGCGGTTACTTCCTCTTCCCGTTCATGTGAAGTCAAAACAATAACATTACAGGATGGAAGTTGTTGTTTAATTTTCTGTAGTGCTTCAAGTCCGTTCATTTTAGGAAGACCCAAATCCATAAGTACCACATCTGGCTTTAATTCAAATACTTTTTCAAGACCTTCTTCACCGCTTGCAGCTTCACCAATTACAAGGATATTTTCAAAATCATTTAAAGCAGAACGCAGTCCGACACGTGTAAGTTTATAATCTTCAACGATTATAACTTTAATAATACTTTGTACATTTGATTCCATTTTGGTCTCCTTAAAAAATAAAGCATTAATATTTTATGCAATTATTGGTAAATATATACAAAAACAAAAATTTTAATCTTTTTTGTTATTATATATATTATTTTAAATAATTTGGATACATATTCTCCAGTCGGGTAATATTTCATGTAGTAGAATTTAATTATTAAACAAAATCATATATTCGATGGACATAGGAGA
>USEW01000134.1 GCA_900553845.1 uncultured bacterium | reverse complement strand
AATCAAATGACTGTTAAAGATTTGGCAGAAGAATTAAATGTAAATACTAATGAAATAATTAAAAAGTTATTTGATTTAGGGATGATTGTTAATATTAATCAAAGTTTAGATTATGAAACGGCAGAACTTATTGTAATGGATTATAATAAGAAGTTAAAAAATGAAGAAAAAACAGATATTATAAATTTTGAAGAATATGAAATAATTGATAAAGAAGAAGATTTAGAACCACGTCCTCCAGTTGTTACAATTATGGGACATGTCGATCATGGAAAAACTTCACTTCTTGATGCAATTAGAAATACAAATGTAGTAGATAAAGAAGCTGGAGGAATTACACAAAGTATCGGAGCATATCAAGTTAAAGTTCGTGATAAATTAATAACATTTATAGACACTCCAGGACATGAAGCATTTACAGCAATGAGGGCTAGAGGAGCAAGTGTTACAGATATAGTAATTATAATTGTAAGCGCAGTTGATGGTATTAAACCTCAAACAGTTGAAGCAATAGATCATGCTAAAGCAGCTAATGTGCCAATAATTGTAGCTATTAATAAGATGGATTTACCTGGCGCTAATCCTGAGCGTGTTTTACAAGCATTAACTGAATATGGACTTACACCAGAAGACTGGGGAGGAGATACTTTAGTTAATAAAATAAGTGCTAAAACTAAAGAAGGTATTGATGAACTTTTAGATAATATCTTATTAATCGCTGAACTTAAAAATTTAAGAGCTAATAAAAATCGCTATGCAACAGGAACAGTAATTGAAGCAAGACTTGATAAAAATATTGGTGCTGTTTGTTCTATACTAATTCAAAATGGTACATTAAGATTAGGAGATCCTATTGTGGTTGGTAATTTCCATGGAAAGGTTAGAACTTTAAAAAATGATCGCGGAGAAAATATTTTAAGTGCAACACCATCAACTCCTGTAGAAATAACAGGTCTTAATGATTTGCCTGTTTCAGGTGACAAATTTATGGCTTTTGAAACAGAAAAAGAAGCAAGAAAAGTATCAGAAGAAAGAACTTTAAGACATAAAGAAGCTAATACAAATAGAAATGGAATGACTCTAGATGATTTGTTTAGTAAAGTAAAAGATGGTACTAAAAAAATTAATATTGTTTTAAAAACAGATGTAAAAGGTAGTGAAGAAGCAATAAAAGCATCTCTTCAAAAATTAAACATCGAAGGTGTTAGCATTGATGTTATAAGAAGTGGTGTTGGAACTATAACAGAAAGTGATATTGTCTTAGCAAGCGCAAGTAATGCTTTAATTTATGGCTTTAATGTAAGACCTAATAATAAAATAATGGATGTTGCTAAACAATATGGTGTTGAAATAAGACTTCATAACATTATTTATAAGATGCTTGAAGAATTAGAACAAGCTATTAAAGGAATGTTAGATCCTGAATATGAAGAAAAAGTAACTGGAGAAATTGAAGTTAGACAAATCTTTAAATTCTCTAAAGTTGGAGTAATCGCAGGAAGTCATGTTACTGATGGTGTTATTAAAGCTAATTCTAAAGCTAGACTTATTCGTGATGGTATTGTTATATATGATGGTAAAATAGCATCTCTTCAAAGAGAAAAAGATAAAGTAAATGAAGTTAAAAAAGGTATGGATTGTGGTGTTACTTTAGAAAACTTTATGGATATAAAAGAAAATGATATCATAGAAACTTATGAAATGGTGGAAATAAAAAGATGAGTATAAAAACAGAAAGAATAGGTAGTAACTTTGTTAAAGAAATAAGTTATATCTTAATGGAAGAAATAAAAGATCCTAATATAAAATTTGTTACTATAACATCATGTGATGTAACAAATGATTTAAGTTATGCTAAAGTATATTTTACTGTTTTAGATGATTGTAAAAAAGAAGAGGTATTAAAGAGTTTAAATAAAGCTGCTAATTTTATAGAAATAAGTTTATCTAAAAAAATAGATATAAGAAAAATGCCACAAATAAGTTTTCATTATGATAATTCATATGAATATGGGAAAAACATTGAAGAAAAAATAAAAGAAATACATGCTAAAGAAAATAAGTAAAAATTATAGACTTATTTTCTTTTTTGTTATAAACTTAAATCATAGGGAGGTTATTTTTTATGGCAAAATGGGATAAAGAATATTTAAAGTTATGTAAAAAAATATTAACTGAAGGGGTAGAAGTAGAAAATAGAACAGGAATTAACACAATTAAAATACCAAATTATACTTTTAATTTTGATTTACAAGAAGAATTTCCAGTTCTTACTACAAAACAATTATTTTTTAAAAATGCAATAACAGAAATACTTTGGATATATCAAGAACAATCAAATGATGTAAGATGGTTACAAGAAAGAAAAAATCATATTTGGGATGAATGGATGGTAGATGCTGATGGTATTTACAGGATTTATGAACCAATAAAAGAAAATTATATTTATTTTTTTAAAGAGCCTTTGGATTATTTGTATCCTTCTTTATATCCGATTGTGATAGCAATAACCATTTTGCTTGAATTCTTATTTAAAAAAGTAAACAAGTTAAGTATTATTTTGAATTATATATTTATTACAACAATGTTTGGATTCCATTTCTTTTACATGGTTAATGATTTATCGAAAGGATAAGAAATGCTATTTATGAAACATACAAAAAATATTTGTTTTTTCTTTGAGCAAGTAAAAGTTTTTATATAAATATTGAAATGTCAAATATAATTTGATATACTATGTTTGTTAATTATTTAACATACAAATCTATTATAATAATCGGAGATAAAAAATGGCAAATTCACCTAAAATAATTGCAGTTGCGGGCAAAGGCGGAGTAGGTAAAACTTCAATCAGTGCAACTATTGTTAAAATCCTTGTGGAAAAATTTCCTGATAAAAAAATTCTTGCAATTGATGCAGACCCGGCAGTTGGCCTTTCAACCGCTCTCGGCATTGATGTTAAAACTACTATTGATGATATTCGTAAGGAAATTGTTGAAACTGTTGAAGACGGGCAAACAAAAACCGCTATTGAACTTTTGGGTGACGCGAGATATAAAATTTTTGACGCAATAGTTGAAACAGACGGTTTTGCATTTATCGCAGTCGGCAGACCTGAAAGTGCAGGTTGCTACTGTAAAATCAATACTTATCTTAAGGAAGTAATCAATCTTATCAGCGGTGATTTTGATTATGTTGTAATTGACGGGGAAGCCGGAATTGAACAGATTAACCGCAGAGTTATGGAAAAAGTTACACACCTTCTTCTTGTATCTGACGCAAGTAAAAAAGGTACACAGGTTATTAACACCATTAAAGATGTTGCCGATAAGCTTGTGATGTATGATGAAATCGGCGCAATCCTTAACCGTATTCCTGATGAAAGTGTGATTAAACTTATTGATACAAACGGTATTGAAGTGCTGTCATACATTCCCGTTGATTCAAATCTTGCGGTGTATGATATTGAGGGTAAAAATATCACAAAGCTTCCTGATGATTCAAATATAGTAAAAGGCACTGCCGAAGCACTTGAAAAAATCGGAATTTTATAATTGTTATGAACTTTTTTGATGAACTTATAGCAAAATGCGAAGATACTTTTTCACAGCATAATAAAAATTCCTATCATTTTAGCCCTGCAAAGCAGTGGGAGGATACCGGCATAAGCCACATAGTTTTGCAAAGGGATACAGCTTTTGAGCTTAACGGAATAGGATTTAACCTTGTAACTTCAAAGCCGATAGAAAACAGTGAAACGGCAGTTATCGGCAATGAATTAAAAGAAATTAAAAACAATAGGAAATTTTGCCGAGTGTCAATAATTCAAATTGATGATGTTGATGATGAGCAAAAGGCATATAATCTTATTCGTAATATTGAATATGTTAAATATCACTATTTTCCGCTTGGCTATATGATCCGCACTTCATCCGAAGAGCAAAAAGAAATAGTAAGAGTTTCTAAAAGTGCAATAAAAAAGGGAATATCGTTTGAAAAAATAGGCAATCTTTTGAATTCAAAATTCCTTGAAAATAAAAGCGTAAAAAATGTGAAAACTGTGTTTGTAACAGCTGAAGATTTTGATTATTCACTCTTAACTTCGGTTGCAGAAAAAAACAGTGAAATCACAAAAACACTTAATCATATTATGCAGGGTATAAATTTTGATTGCTCTGCCTGCAATTTGAAACCTATTTGTGATGAGGTGGAGGGTATGCGTGAACTTCATTTCAAAAACAGCGGTATGATGTAAAAAAACAGCTTGGACTCAATGTCTAAGCTGTTTTTATATAACTTTATATTTATTTCCAAACTTCTTCTGCAATTTCTTTAACAAGTTCAAGCTTTGCCCATTGCTCGTCTTCAGTAAGCTTGTTACCGATTTCGCATGATGCGAAGCCGCATTGCGGGCTTAAGCAAAGTTTTTCAATAGGGATGTACTTTGCAGCTTCGTTTATTCTTGCAATAACTTCTTCTTTGCTTTCAAGTTTTGGTGATTTTGTGGTGATAAGCCCCAAAACTACCTGCTTGTCACTTGAAACTTTTGCAAGCGGAGCAAAATCGCCGCTGCGTTCATCATCATATTCAAGCAACAGTGCATCAACATTTTCCAGTGCAAATACATAATCTGCAACCGGTGCATAACCGCCGCTTGAAAAGAAAGTGGAATGGTAGTTTCCGCGGCAAATGTGTGATGTGATTACCATATCGTCTGCCTTACCTTCAAGCGCAAGGTTGTTAACGGTCAATAATTGCTCTTTAAATTCATCTGCACTTAATCCGAATACATCGGCATTTGCATTTTCGCCGATTACAGAACCCCAGGAGCAGTCATCAAGCTGCAAATTGCGGCATCCGGCATCATAAAATTGCTTGATTACATCTTTATATGCTGCTGCAATGTCAGCTATCAACTCTTCATTTGTAGGGTAATATTTGCGTGTGCTTTCAATATTTGAAGGTACAATAAATTGCAAGTATGTTTGTGCAGGTGCAGGAATTGTGTATTTTGCAACCGTATTTTCATCTTCAAATTGCTTTAAAAATTTAAAATATTCTACAAAAGGATGTGGTTTTGCTTTGATTTTTCCTACCAAATATGT
>USEW01000133.1 GCA_900553845.1 uncultured bacterium | reverse complement strand
TTCAGACAATACAAAGAAAATGTTTTCAGATATGTGCACTTTCTATAAAGTTCCAATTGCATTTTACAGTGATAAAGTTTCACTTGGTCATGCAATTGGAAAAGAGTTTCGTGCATCACTGGCAGTTTTGGATGAAGGTTTTGGAAAGCAGATACAAAAACACTTGGAAATTGGTATGGAATAATGCAGATGTTAAATTAAGAACATTGTGTTATTCGGAAAAGAGGTTAAATGGCTAATATGAGAGTTTATGAGTTGGCAAAGGAATTAAATATAACGACAAAAGATATTGCGGATTTGCTTGACAACAATAATAAAACATATAAGACAATGAGTGGTCTTAATGATGATGAAGTTGCAAAAGTCCGTGGAAAGTTCGGACATAAGAGTGGTGCGGCAGGCAATGCATCAAAACCAAAGAATGAAAAGGCAAATGAGGCAAAGATGACAGAAAACAATACACCAAAGAAAGATATAACAAAAGAAAACCTTGAAATGATTAAAATTCCCTGCGGTAAATATGCTGTGTTTACATCGGAAAAGGGCAATTATGCCGGTGACGAATTAAAAAAGATGCACGATTTAATATTTAACTCTTGGTTAAAAGAATCAAAATACAGCATAAAAAAGGAATATATTATTGAAGTATTACATTTGGCAACAGACCGTGCAAAACGAAGAAAAGAAAGATATTATGAAATATATGTACCGCTAACAGAAAGCGAACCTGTTATATATGACGACAGTAAATTGACTATTCGGCTTGCAAAAGTTGATGACTATAAGGATATTTGCAAAATATCTTGTGACGATTTAGGTTACAATTGCAATGAAGAATTAGTAAAAACAAGATTAGAAGAACTTGATTTAAAAAACGAGAGAGTATTTGTTGCGGATTATGACGGAAAAGCAGTCGGCTATTTGCACGCCCAAGTATACAAAACGCTCTATTTTGATGAACTTGTTAATTTTTTAGGCTTGGCTGTATCAAAAGAATACAGAAAGCATAAAATAGGCACTAAACTTATTAAAGCGGTTGAAAATTGGGCATTATCAATCGGAATAAATAAAATCAGAGTCAACTCGGGATATTCAAGAAAAGAAGCACACGAATTCTATCGCAAACTCGGTTACAACAATGAAAAAGAGCAAATAAGATTTTTAAAGGAGCTTTAATAAAGAAAGGCACATCAAGAGTTTATCTTGATGTGCCTTTTCAATTTATTTAACTTTTACTTTTTTAACAGTTGACCATTTACCGTAATACTTAGTACCGTTTGGATGTTTAACATATGCCCTTACGCGAACATAATAAGTTTTTTTACTTTTTGATGTCTTAATAGTAACTGATGTATTTTTAGTTGTTTTAGTCAAATAATTCTTTTTAAATTTTTTGCTTGTTGACCACTGATATTGATAACCTGTGCATTTTACTTTCTTCCACTTATAAGTGATTTTCTTTTTCTTTTTACTCTTGGCAAGTTTTATTTTCACCTTTTTAGGTGTGTTTACTTCTTTATATACAGCACTTTTTGCCCCTTCGACGCCAAGAGCAACAGCTGAAACTTTAAATTTGTTATATGAACCTTCAGGAATACCTGAAATGTAATAAGAATTAACATTACCTTGAGTAGAACCTAAATAAACATATTTATCGGCACTAAAGTCATACTTATAAATATTATAATATGTTGCCGAAACTTGCTTATTCCAAGTGAAAGTCAAAGTAGTATTTGTTCTTTTCTTAAGCTTAACACCGGTAACTTTTTTAGGGGAAGCATTTGGCACAGGTGGCTGAGCTGAAATATTAGGCATAGCACCTTGATACCAAACATTCATATCAACTCTGCCTGAAATACCGTCAACTTTACCGCTTGAAGTAAACTGCCAATATTCATAATCACCGGCATAGCCCGTAACTGTATTGTAATGAGCAAGCCATATCTTTGCAATTTGTGCAATTTGCGAAGCATTTACCCTGTTTTCCAAGAAGGACTTATTTGCATAAAGGCAAGGTACATATCCCCTTTGAGCAACAGTATTTAAAAATGCAAGTGAATTAGCAGTCATTTGGTCTTTTGAAAGATTTGCACTGTCAAGCCTGCCGCTGTCAACACCTGCAAATTCATAATCGTCTACAACAGGCAATGTAACATTATAGCCTGCAATTGCGTTAAGAAGCATATTTGCTTCCTGCGAAGCTTCTGATTCATTAACTGCCTGCGAATACCAATAAACACCAACCTGAAGCCCGGCAGCAAGCGCATTTGTAATATTGGTTTGATAATAAGGGTCTAAATTGAGTGAAAGCTTTGATTTAGTATATCCTGTATAACCCACCCTTACATAAACAAAATCAATACCATCAGCCTTAACCTTATTAAAGTCGATAGTTTTATTATGCTCTGATACATCAATGCCAATAACTTTAGGCAAGGCATCAAATCTTGTGTTATGAGTATATGTTTTATCATCATACTTGCTGTAAGTTTGCGTATAAGCAAACGCGACTGAAGTTGATGAAAGTACCATAATAACAGCTAATATTGCGCTGAATATTTTTATAATCTTTTTCATATTCTCTCCTTTATTTCCAAAGTTCTTTGTAAATGTTTAATAAATCTTCTTTATTAAGTTCCTTAATAGTGTTTGACGGTGAGCCGGAAGCCATAGCGTCCTCTGCCATTTTATCCATATTAGCGAAGAAATCATCCTTGTTAATTCCATATTCTTCAAGGCTCGGAATTTCACAAATCTTGCAAAGTTCATTGCAAGCGGCAATAAACTTCTCAGCTGCCGATTTATCATCGTCTTTTTCATCTGCAACGCCGATTTCGCGTGCCATATCAGCAAATCTGCCATATGCGCCGTCATAAACATAGCTAAAGCAAGCTGAAAGAAGCATTGCATTGCTGATGCCGTGCGGTACATGGAAAAGTGCGCCGATAGGCCTGCTCATACCGTGAATAACTGTTACAGAGGCATTATTAAACGCTACACCTGCTTCAAATGCTGCAAGTGACATTTGTGCCCTTGCTTCAACATTACTGCCGTCATTATAACAAATCGGGAGATACTTGAATATCTTTTTTATTATAATCATCTAACAAATGTTTTATCTCATGTATAAAAGCAAACCAAATATGATCATGTGTTTTATATCTACCACTTAAAAATATTGCTGGTTTATTATTATAAGTGGTTAATACCCCTCTTACCTTTGAATTGCTTATTGGTTCTCTAATTACAAGATATATTCCAAGCTTATTACATAATTTTCGACATGCTTTCATTGATTCTTCGACATTGCTATTTAATGCAATATTCTTAAATCTTTGTAAATTTTGTTTTAATTCCTTCAAAGAAAAATCTATACTATCTAAATTATCATTTTGTTTAATAATTTCTCTTTCACATAATTTAATCCAAATAATAATTGGCTCCTTTTCACCACCATCCTGAAAAAATTCAACGCCTAAATCATTATAAGTATCATTAAAACAATTAAAATCAGATATATTTAAAAGTTTTAAAACCTCTTTAGCTTGTTCAACAAGATTTAATGAAGTTTTTTGAAAAATTTCCTTAAACTTAAATCTTTTAGATATTTCTTTTATATCTATTTTTTCAAGATTAGAATCAAATTCTTTCTTTGCCAAAAATTCTCTATATCTTGCTTCATAATTTAACCAATATGAAGCAGGAACATCATTAATAATAAATTCTAATTTTAATGCCATATCCTCAGTTAAGTGAATTTTTCCAGATAAAAAATTAGAAACATGTTTTTCACTCAAATTTAATCTTTTAGCTAAATCTTTTTGTGAAATTCCCTTTTCTATAATATATTCCTTAATAATTTCTCCTGTAGGAACAAAATAATTATAATTCATAAAATCCCCTCCAATTTAATGATAATCCTCTAAATATAATATCTTTATTTCATGAATAGTTGACAAATCATCTCTATCAAATTCACCAATCGCCTCAATAACAATTCTAAAATTTTTTGAAATATCAATACCCCATTGATTTTTAGAACGTGGTTCTAACTTATGTCTCCTAGGTGGTGGAGTACATGGAATATCTGCCAAAGAGGTTGCAGCACGCAATTCAGACATTCTATTCATTACTTTTTGTGCCATTGTACCGTACTCCTTCTTTATTAGCTGCTCATCACACAAAATTTTTTCCATTTTATTAGAATCGTAACTGATCTTCACTGCAAATTCCTCCTTTTCAATATATATCTATATTATCAAAATTAACCTAACAGGTCAATATTTTTTTATTTATTTTTTTAAAAATTTATGCTATAATATAAATAATAAAAGAAAATGGTGAGTAATATGAGTGAGGATATAGTTGTAAACAAGTTAGAAAATTTGTTATCGTTAGATGAACTAAATAAACTATCAAGAGAATTATATAATCATTACCATACAATTGATGCAAAACAGACTATTGATTCATTATTTAACTCAACTTTATTTAATTTTTTTAATATAAATATTAGTAATGAAATTAATAGCAGAAAAATATGCAATGAATTAATAAATAAATATTATCATAATGAAATTACAATCAAATCAAATTTTATTAATAACATTCTACTAAAAACAAAAAATCACATCACAATATTTGAATTAAATGCAGGAAAAAGTAGACTAGACTTATGTAAAGTGAATGGTTCTAGTATAGCATACGAAATTAAAACAGATTTAGATAATTTAAATAGATTAAATAAACAATTAGGTGATTATTTAAAATTATTTGAAAAAGTATATATCATATGTTCAAAAAAAAGATGTGAAACAATTGAAAAATATTTACCAAATGAATGTGGAATTTATTCTTATAGAATTACAAAAAAAGGAAAGTATATATTTAAAGAAATTAAATCTGCAAAACATTCAACTAAATTAGACTCTAGAAAACAATTAGAATTATTAACAAAAAAAGAACTTGAAAGTATTGTTAATAAAAAATATTGTAGTAGAAATGTCTTAATTGATTACATTTTATTAAAATATGCTAATAATGAAATAAATGATATATTTAAAAAGATGTTAAAATCAAAATATGCTAATCAGTGGAATTTTCTTCAGAGCAAGCAACAAAATATTTATGAAATAGATTATCAATGGTTTTTCAAAAACAACTTAGATCCAA
>USEW01000132.1 GCA_900553845.1 uncultured bacterium | reverse complement strand
TCTTGTTAAAGACTATTTTAATTATATTAAAAAAAATAATGAAGCTCAAATTCAAAATTCAAGAATTATATTTTTTAACGATATTAATCAAAATCCGGCTTTTTATATTTAGTTTATTTATTTAAAAACTATTTTAAATTTGTAATAATAGCCTCAACAAATTCGTCCGTTGAAGCATTTCCGCCTAAATCAGAAGTTTTTACTTTTCCTTCGTCAAAAACTTTGTATAGAGCGTTTTTAATATTATTGGCTGCATCGTTTTCACCCATATACTCAAGCATCAAAATTCCGCTTCTTAAAAGCGCTGTTGGATTAGCTATATTTTTTCCTGCAATATCAGGCGCACTTCCGTGAACAGCTTCAAAAACAGCATAATCTTTTCCTATATTGGCCCCCGGTGCCACACCAAGCCCGCCAACAAGTCCTGATGTTAAATCAGATACAATATCACCATATAAATTTGGCAGCACCATTACATCAAATTGATTTGGGTTTATAACAAGCTGCATACAAGCATTATCAACAAGAATTTCACTATATTCTATTTTGCCTTCATATTCTTTTGCAACATTTCTCACACATTCTAAAAACAACCCATCAGTCAGCTTGCAAATATTAGCCTTTGTAACAGCAGTAACTTTTTTGCGGTTATTTTTTATAGCATAATCAAAAGCATATTTTCCAATGCGCATTGAAGCATCGCGTGTAATTATTTTTATTGACTCACATGTGTTATCGTCTATTTTTCTTTCAATTCCTGCGTATAAATCCTCGGTATTTTCACGTATAACAGTAATATCGACATTTTCATATCTAGTTTTTACGTTGTTTAAGTTTTTAGCTTCACGAACCGAAGCATATAAATCAAGCTCTTTACGCAAAGCAACATTTATACTTCTAAACCCTTTGCCAATTGGTGTTGTGCAAGGTGCTTTAAGTGCTATTTTATTTTTCTTTATACTTTCAATCACCTCATTTGGCAATGGAGTGCCATATTCTTTAACAGCATCCAAACCGGCAAGTTGTATATCCCAATTTATGTTTACATTTGCTTTTTCAAACACTTTTAAACAAGCATCGGCAATTTCAGGTCCAATACCGTCGCCTTTAATCAATGTAACTGTTTTCATACCAATTCAAAATCCCCGTGTTTTTTAATATGCTCGATTAAACCGCCCTCATTTAACAGCTTTATCATAACAGGTGGAAGCGGCTGTATTTTTATTTCTTCGTTCTTTGTAATATTTTTGACCACACCATTTTGAATATCAATTTCAAGTTTATCATTGGCATCGATTCTATCAGTATCGCACTCAATCAATAAAAGTCCAATGTTTATTGAATTACGATAAAAAATCCTTGCAAAAGATTTAGCCAAAACAGCTCCAACACCAGCTATTTTAATAATCTGAGGAGCATGCTCACGACTTGAGCCAAGTCCAAAATTGTTGCCCCCAACAACAAAATCACCCTTTTCCATCTGGCTTGCAAAATTCGGGTCAGCATCTTCAAGCACGTGTTTTGAAAATTCCTCTAAATTTGACCTCAAGTGAAATAGACGACCGGGTGCAATGTGGTCTGTTGATATATTATCACCAAATTTCCAAGCTTTTCCTTCAAGTATCATAATTTTTTCCTTAACCTCGCTTTTAACTTTTTAACCGATAGCCTTATTAAACATTTCACTTGGACATGCAATATGACCCAATATAGCACTATAAGCTGCAACAGCAGGTGAACAAAGGTAAATAAACCCTTTTGTATTGCCTAAACGTCCTTGAAAGTTCCTGTTTTGTGTTGATAGACAAACTTCATTATCGCCTAAAATTCCAGCATGCACGCCAACACAACAGCCACAGCCGGATGTCACAATTGCCGCCCCTGCTTTTACAAATATTTCAATCAACCCCTCTTTTAAAGCTTGAAGAAATACATCACGTGAAGCTGGTGACACAAGCAAACGAACCCCTTCTTTAACTTTATGCCCCTCAAGTATTTTTGCAGCAATACGTAAATCTTCAATACGGCCGTTTGTGCAGCTGCCTAAAAATATCTGGTCAACTTTTACATCGGCTAACTCGCTTGCTAATTTTGTATTATCAACAGTGTGCGGACAAGAAACCGTCGGCTTTATTTTTGAAGCATCAATTTTAATTATTCTATCATACACTGCATCACTATCAGGTTCAATAGCTATAAATTTATCACCACGACCGCGAGAGGTTAAATATTCAAAAGTTTTTGCATCTGTTTTAAATAATCCGGCTTTGGCTCCTGCTTCAACGGCCATATTGGCAATAGTAAATCTATCTGTCATTTCCATTGCATCAATTGTATCACCACAAAATTCCAAAGCACAATAAGTAGCGCCATCCGCACCTATTTCGCCAATCAAATGCAATATTAAGTCTTTTGGATACACTCCAAAACCAAATTTACCATTAACTTCCACCTTTATGGTTTTTGGAACTTTTAACCAGGTTTTACCCAAAGCCATTGCAACGGCTATATCAGTTGATCCCATACCTGTTGCAAATGCGCCTAAAGCACCTGAAGTGCAAGTATGTGAATCTGCGCCGACAAGAATTTCACCAGGATTAACATAACTTTCAACAAGTCTTTGGTGACAAACACCTTCACCAACATCAGATAATATTGCGCCATATTCTTTAGCAAACTCTCTTAAAACCATATGCGAATTTGACAATTCTTTCCTCGGGCTTGGCGCAGCGTGGTCTATAAATAATATCGTACGGCTTGGGTTTGCAAGTTTTTCTCGTCCAAGCTTTTTAAACTCTTGAACTGTCAATGGCCCTGTACCATCCTGTACTGCAGCAACGTCAACTTTTGATATTACAAGCTCACCTGCTTTTACATCATAACCTGCATGTTTTGAGATTATTTTCTCGGCTATTGTTTGTCCCATGTTCTTTTAAAACCTCGTATTTATTTCTTCTTTAAAAACAATAACACAATTTCATCTTCCATTCAACAACAATATAAATATTTACTCCTCTCTTAAAAAATGTTATAATCGTCTTCAAGGAGAAAGCTTTAATAATGAATATACTTATAATTAACGGCCCAAATTTAAATTTGCTTGGCAAGCGTGAACCTGATATTTATGGAAATATGACACTAAATGATATTAACGATAAAATTAAAAGTGAATTTTCAAATAAAAAAGAAATAAGTTTTGAATTTTATCAAAGTAATATTGAAGGGGAGATTATAAATAAACTTCATGAATCAATTGGCAAAATTGACGGTATTGTTATAAATGCAGGAGCTTATACACATACAAGTCTTGCTATAGCCGATGCAATAAAAGCCATCAACATCCCTACAGTTGAAGTTCATATGTCAAATATATATTCACGTGAAGATTTTCGCCATAAATCATTTTTGAGTCCCTGCTGCATTGGACAAATTTCAGGATTTGGAGATTATAGTTACATTTTAGCCGTTTATGCTTTAGTTAACCATTCAAAAAATCGGTAACTAATTATTTTCTTTCTTATAATTTTTAAAAGTATTTATACCTGAAATTAAAAAGAATGTTCCCCCATATTCCAATTGTGATAGCTGTTGTAGCCAATGTTTTCTCCATAGCGTTTTCTCGATTTTTCATATCTTTTAAAATATAATGAGAAGCCGATGTAATGACGGATGATAACATTATCGTTTCAAAATCCCCTTTTTCAAAAGACCTTTTTTTATTGTTTTTTCTTCATTTTCATTATTTTTCTTTTCTACTTTAAATTGCTTTTTAAATCCAAAAGACTTACAAGCCAACGCCAATCCTATTGTTCCTACAATGGGGATTAAAATTACACTTTTTAGCAAAATTTTTATTTTTAAAATCGTTAAGCTTTTGTTTAAAAACTTCCTTGACTTCTTTATAAGATTTATTAAACTCAAACTGGGAATAAATAAGGCCCATAGCTAGTGTAACTTATAATTATCAATGGAGGCTTGATTTTATATATTTATTTTTACTGTCTTGATTTTGTTTAAATTGCATTTTATTAAAATTATTATTTAAATTTACTTTGTTTATATGCATTTTTTATTTCCTTTTTAATTTGTTATCTATTATTTTCAATAATTTCCAACAAGCGTAGACGAGCAACCCATTGATTTTCCCACTTTTTCTTTAATTTATCAATTAACTCTGTTTTACTACGATGATAATATTCCATGACATTTTCCATCTTAGTATTAGCCTGAATATAATCCATATCCCAACCTTCATACCAAATTTCTGCATCATTAACACAGTTCTGATAATCTATTGCCTCTTTATAAGCAGCACTAGCATAAAAGTCATTCTCAAAAATTTCTAAAGCAACATTTAAATATTCTTCAGGTGTTTTATATTTTAAACAATCAATCTCATCAATAAGTTCATCACGTGTTTTCTCTTTTTCTTTAACTTTTTCAACATTACTATCAGAATCACTACTATCTGAATCAGAATTATAACTTATTCTTTCTTTCTCAGGACAAGCTGCATGTGCTTCAAAATAGTTTACAATTTTATCCCCTACATCTTCTGTTGCAAAAGCAGCAATAGTTGAATTAACAGCTAAACCGACAAATGGAATATATTTTGATACTGAACCAGCAAGTGTTGTTGTAAGAGAACTTTGTATTATTTGTGCTAATTGTTGCACAACAACACTTGATGCTTTATCAGCTATTGGAATTGTCATTATTGATGTTTTACCACCTTCAAAAGCACCTTTAAAAACAGTTTTAAGTTGTTTCTTTAGATCTCGATACCCATATTCATATCCAATTCTTGAAGTCATAATTATTTCATTGCTAATAAGTGTAGCAGCTGATGCTGCAACTGACGGAATAAGTCCACCTGCAACTGCTGCTGCAACATGTTGTTTAACTATTTTACGTGAACGTTCAAGACGTGAACCAAAACCAATAGAATGTGTATCTATTTTATTTATACTTTTAATTATATTTTTATTATTGTTATTTATTAACTGATCAAAAATCTTATGAGAATTTTTATCAAATACTCCCAGTTCAAGAAGTTTATCATTTTTCAAATTCGCTTTACTTTTATTTAAATAACCAACATCCTTCCGTAAGCAATATTTGTTATTTAAAACTTTTGATGGAACAAAATTTTGACTTTGCACTAATTTTTTATTATGCAAAGTATTTTTTTTCCCCCCCCCCCCCCCCCCCC
>USEW01000131.1 GCA_900553845.1 uncultured bacterium | reverse complement strand
AAGTGGAAAATAATAAAATGGTAAGCTATTATAATGTGAATACGCCATATTTTATGCCATATACAACAGATCATATATTTAATAATCCATACTATAATCCATATTTACCCAATGCCTATTCTTTAAGTGAAAATAGAAATGATTATGCTGCTTCTCAATCAAGTTATATACCAAACCAGCCTCTTATAAATACCAGAAATTTATATAAAACAGAAAATAAAAAAAGTAAATTTGATTTTTTAAACTGGTATCTTGAGAATAAAGAAAAAGCAGCTAAGATTATAAAAGGCGCTTTTATTGGAGCTACTTTGATGTTGGGCGGATTTTTCGTACTAAGAGCAGGAAGATTTATTCAACCCAGCGAAAGTTCATGTGTATCTAATTTTCATACTGTCTCGGCATTTAACAAAAAAGAAAACAGATATTTATATAGAGGAGCCAGACCGGATTTCAACAATGATGAGCTGCTTAATGAATTTAAGGAAAAGAATATAAAGCTTGTAATTGATTTTAGAAATGAAAAAAGCTCTTCGGTAAAAGATTTAATGGAGGAAAGAGAGATATTTACAAAAAATGGTATTACATATGTCAATTTTCCAATGGAATCAGGTGATATTCCCGACAAAAAAACATATAATAAATTTCAAGAAATAATTAACAAATACAAAAAAGATGGCTCAATATTTATTCACTGCAAAAGCGGTATTGACAGAACAGGTGTAATGAGTGCAATGTATCAGATGAAAAATAATAATAAAACTAAACAACAGGCATACGAAATTATGAAAGATTGTGGTTATAATATTTACCATCAGCAAAAATACAAAAAATTGACCAAATTTATGGAAGAAAAATAAAATAAATAGTTATATTTTTTAATAACCTCTTGTTAAAAATGTAAGTTATATGATAGAATTATAATTAGTAAAGTTATACATCTTGTAAATTATTATAAAATGTATAATTTTTGTATATAGCATGGAACGGGGTATAGGAAAATAGTTTGGTTAAATATTTTAATAATAATTCTTATAATTGTTACAGTAGTATTACTTTTATACAGTTCACAAATAAATTCAAAATATAAAAAAATACAGCTTGAACGTGAACAGGCAAAAATAGATGAAGCCGAAAAGGAAAAGCTTCTTAGAAAAGAAGCAATGATTGTAGCAAAAGAATCATTAAACAATGAACGTGAAAAACAAAATGAAGAATTGCGAGAAAAAAGACAGGAGCTTTCAAAACTTGAAACAAAGTTAAGTTTAAAGGAAGAAAATCTTGAAAATAAAATTCAGGAAAATCTTGAAAAAGAAATGCAATTGCAACGAAAAAACGATGAACTCATTGAAAAAGAAGATATGCTAGCAGAGCTTGTAGAAAAACAGATAAGAGAGCTTGAGCGTATTGCAAATATTTCATGCGAGGAAGCAAAAAATATGCTTCTTGAACAATTAAGGCAGGATTTAAAACAAGAACAATTGCAATTAATTAAGGAAAACGAAATAAAAATAAAAGAAGCCTCAGAGCAAATTTCCCGTGAAATTCTTACAAATACTATGCAGCGTGTAGTTATTGACCAGGTTGTTGAGTCAACTGTGTCAGTTGTAAATTTGCCATCTGATGAAATGAAAGGGCGAATAATAGGTCGTGAAGGTCGTAACATTCGTGCTTTGGAAACTCTAACTGGTGTTGATTTAATAATTGATGACACACCAGAGGCAGTTGTTTTGTCATCATTTGACCCAGTTCGTCGAGAAATAGCAAAAGTAGCATTGGAAAAGCTTATTGCCGACGGACGAATACATCCTGTGCGCATTGAGGATATGGTTGAACGAGCAGCCAAGGAAATTGAAGCTAAGATAAAAAAAGAAGGCGAACAGGCTGCAATGGACATGGGTATTATGAACCTTCACCGAGAGCTTGTTAAAAACCTTGGACGTCTATATTATCGTACGAGCTATGGTCAAAATGTTCTCATTCATTCGCTTGAAGTTGGGCATATTGCTGGAATGCTTGCAAAGGAACTTGGCGCAAATATTAACGTTGCAAAAAGAGCAGGTTTATTGCATGACATAGGAAAAGCCGTTGACCAGACACAAGAAGGCACACATATTGAATTGGGGGTTGAGCTTGCACGCAGGTATGGAGAATCAAATGAAATAATCCATGCTATTGAGGCTCATCATGATGATGTTGTTGCAAATTCAATTGAAGCTGTTTTGGTTAAATTGGCAGATACCATATCAGCTGGTCGACCAGGGTCTCGTCGGGATACTTTGGAAATATATGTTAAGCGATTAAAAAAACTCGAAGAAATAGCACAAAGTTATGATGGAATTAAGCAATCGTATGCAGTGCAGGCAGGGCGTGAAGTGAGAGTTGTTGTTGAACCTGAAAAATTTGATGATATAGCTGCTTCAAAACTCGCTCGTGATATTGCTAAACGTATTGAAGAAGAGCTTGATTATCCCGGTCAAATAAGAGTTACTGTAGTACGTGAATTAAGAACGACTGAAATAGCAAAATGAAATTAAAAAATGTATCAAAATTCAACATATAAAAATATTCTGTTTCTTGGTGATATTACAGGCAGAGCCGGACGCTATGCCGTTCGAGATCTGTTAGAAACAATTAAAAATAAGAACTTTAATTCAGAGGAAATTTTAGAATTTGAGGTTGATTTTAATGTTATTGAAAAAATAGATTTTTTTGCAGCAAACTGTGAAAATGCATCTGGCGGATTTGGATTAACAAAAAAAAATTATGATGATTTATGCGAATATGGTCTCCAGGCATTAACTGGAGGAAATCATATTTGGGATAAAAGTGAAATATATAATTATATTAATGAAGCAGAAAATATAATATGTCCAGTTAATGCACCATATGAACTGCCTGGAGCACGGGTTCAGTATTTTTGTATTGATGGTTATAAGCTTGCAATTTTATCCGTTCTCGGTCGAACTTTTATGCCGCCAGTTAATTCATTTTGGGAAATATTACCTCAAAAGATTGAAGAAATAAAACTTATTACTCCAAATATTTTAATTGATTTTCATGGAGAAGCTACTGCTGAGAAAATTTGTTTTGGAAAATGGGCAAGCGATTTAGGCATATCGTGTGTATTGGGTACACACACTCATGTTCAAACTGCAGATGAACATATTATTAACAATAAAACCGCATATATAACTGATGTAGGTTTTTGCGGTGCAAAGAACAGTGTTATTGGCATGGATTATGAAGCGTCATATAAAAAATTATCATTAAATATTGCTTCAAGAAATTCAATTGTGAAAAAAGGCGATGCCTGTGCCTTTGGTGTTGTTGTTACAATTGACATGGAAGCTGGAAATGCTGTAAAAATAAGTCGTTTAAAGTTTTTAAAAAAATATAATAATAAGGATAATGATATGAATAAAGAAAGTTGAGGAAAGGAAAGTGAAAATTGATTTACATATTCACACCACCTATTCAGATGGAACGTTTTCGCCTGAAAAAATTGTGGATGCTGCTTTGAATTGTGAACTTGATGTTATTGCGTTAACAGATCACGATAACATTTTGTCATATGATTTTGCTGTAAAATATTTAGATTCGATAAAAAATAAAAGTGAGCGTAAACTTGAAATAATACAAGGTGTTGAAATAAATACTCTATATAAAGGATATGAAGTACATATTCTGGGTTATTTTATGGATGTTAATAATAGTGAATTTAAAAACATGCTTAAATATCAACAGAATGCTCGTGTAAAACAAACCAAGGAAATATTAAAATTATTAAAAGTTAAAGAAAATATTGACGTAAAATATGAAGATTTAAAGAAACTTGTAGCACAAGGTGGCAGCATAGGCCGTCCGCATATTGCAAAAGCTATTACAGGAATTGGTGGTACTTCAAGTGTCATTGAAGCTTACTCAAAATTTATACATAGTGGGTCAAATGTTTATGTAGAAAGGAAAACTATTTCTCCATTTGATGCTGTTGAAATAATTTATGATTCTGGTGGAATTCCTGTTTTTGCACATCCGTTTGATGTTGATATTGCAGATAAACTTATTCTTGAGCTTATGACATACGGATTGCGTGGAATTGAAGCATATCACCGTAAACATTCACCTGCAATGGTAGAGTATTTTTCATCAATTGCAGAAAAAAACGGATTGATTGTGACAGGCGGATCTGATTTTCACTCACCAAACTTAAATAACGGGCAGATATATATGGGAAAAAATTTTGTACCTGAATGGATATACAATGAATTAATAAATGAAAAAAAACGTCTTGATTTAGCTTGTAAATAATTTTCTTTTGTATTAATATTTAAACAAAAAAGGGAAATTAATATGAAGATAAAACATGGATTTACTTTAATTGAAATTAGTTTATTTATTTTTGTCATGCTAGTAATTATGGCTATTGTTTTACCGTTTTCTTTTTCAAATACAAAAGAAGCCTATTTTATTACGAAATGGGAACGTATATTTGAAGAAGTTAAATATTCCTTTAGTGTGTATTCTTTAAACAACCGTAATAATCTTGATTTGAAGTTATTACCTGATTATTTAAATATTGATAAGACACGACAAAATGACCCTATACTTAATAAGTATTCATATTCGTTTTTAAACGGAAAACCCGTGCTGACAAATTCAAGATATTATGTTGATAAATTTTACTTTCTCGAAGATAGTAGCATTGTTGGGCTTAAAATTGCAGATAGTTGCAGATTAGGACAAACATGTGGGATTATTATTTTTGATGTCAACGGTGAAACTGGACCTAATAAATTCGGTAAGGATGTTTTCGGAGTTAATGTTTATATTGACAGAGTTGAAGCATTTGGTACGAATTTAAGCAGAAAGTTACTAGCCTCCGATTGCAGTAAAGCATCAAGTGGGGTATTCTGTTCATTTTATTATTTGCTTGGCGGTAATTTAAATTAATATAAGAATGAAAGAAGAGCAATTTTTAAATACTATTTCAAAAGTATTGGATGATAGTTCGCTTTTGGGTGATGATTGTGCTTATTTATCTGATTTTAACATTTATGCAACTTGTGATAATTTAATTGAAGATGTTCATTTTGATTTAAAAACAACAGATGCAATATCTCTTGGGTATAAATCCGTAGCGGTTAATCTATCAGATTTAGCTTCAAATTTATCAACTCCAAAATACATTCTACTTGGTTTATCTTTGCCAAATTATGTATCTAAAGAATTTTTTAAAGATTTTTATACAG
>USEW01000130.1 GCA_900553845.1 uncultured bacterium | reverse complement strand
GTCAACTCTAATACAAAATCCATAAAGGAAAATCCTGCTTTACTTCCAATTATAATATTTGGAGGATCACCAATTAAAGTAGCTGTACCGCCAATGTTTGAACATAAAATTTCAGTAATCAAATATGGAACCGGGTCAATATTAAGTTGTTTGGCTATAGCAAATGTAACAGGCATTATTAAAATTACTGTTGTTACATTATCTAAAAAAGCTGATGCAATAGCTGTAAAAACACCAAGCGCAACAAGAATGCGCATTGGTTTGCCACCTGTGTGTTTCAACAATTCATTTGCCATAAAATTAAACATACCGCTTTGTGCTGCAATATGAACAATTATCATCATTGAAACAAGTAAGAAAATTACGTTAAAATCAATAAAATTAGCAAAATAAAGAGGATTAATATCACCAGCTCCACGGTTTTGAGCTACAAGCCCTAAAAGGATTGTAATTGCAGCTCCAAGCAAGGCAATTGTTACTTTTGGTATTTTTTCAATGGCGATAAACACATAAGCAATAAGCAAAATAATGCCTGACACAATCATTGCATTATTTTGAATATAATTCATTAAAAATTCCACTATACGACTCCTTAAAAATAAATCATTAAGGTTAATTTTAACTTAATTTTTCAAAAAAAGCAATAACAAGTAAATCTGGGTCAATAAACTTCGTTTCTTTTATGTTCAACTTTTTAGCTTTACTGATATCAAAAACATCACAACCATCAGCCCAACTTTTTGCTTTATTATCTGATATAAGCTTTGGTGCTATAAAGTGATAAAGTTTGTCACATAAGTTTTGTTTAACAAATGCGCCATTTAAAGTTCCGCCTGCTTCAACAAGGACATTTCGAATGCCTTCTTTATACAAATAATCAAGTACAAATTCCAAATTAATATGATGTTTTGATTGGTCGCAAGGAGCTTTAACAATCTTTACATTTTTATTAAAATTAAGATTTTGGATATTATCATTTAATGTAAAAAGATAAACACAAACACCATCATCCTTATAAACATTATAATCATTTGTTGTTCTCAAATTAGAATCAAGAACGACACGAATGGGACTTTTATATTTTTTAATACGACAATTTAAATGCGGATTATCGTTTATTATAGTATTTGCACTTGTTAAAATAGCATCATAACTATTTCTTATTTTTTGAACTATCTTCCTTGCTTTTGGACTTGTAATCCATTTCGAAGAATTGTTTGAAGTTGCAATTTTACCATCCAATGTAGTAGCTGTTTTTATAGCCACAAAAACTTTTTGTTCTGTCATATTTTTTATAAATGCTGCATTTAACAATTCACATTTCTCCTTTAATACATTTTTTATTACTATAATCCCGGCTTCTTCTAGTTTTTTAACACCATTACCCGCAACGATTGGATTTGGATCAAGCATACCTATTACAACTTTTTTTATTTTGGATTTAATTATTAAATCGGCACAAGGTGGTGTTTTTCCATAATGCGAACACGGTTCCAAATTAACAATCAATGTTCCATTTTTAGTTTTTTCACCAGCCATTTTAATAGCCTCAACTTCTGCATGGTTACCTCCATAATATTTATGATAACCATAACCCACAATATTATCGTATTCATCCAAAACATAAGCACCTACCATCGGGTTAGGAAGAGTTTTCCCAACAGCTTTTAATGCAAGTAGAATACACTTTCTCATTATGTTGTTATATTTTTTCATTTTTTATATTATTATTATTTTGCTTTCTTTGTGCCAAGTGATTTAAAAAACTCATTTGTCAAAATATTTGAATATTTTTGACTATCGTTATAAGCAATGAATACTAGATTTGAATCTATTAAATTATCAGAAGCTCCAATGATTCCTTTTATTCTACCATATGTTGGCACATTTATAACTTCGGCTTGAAAAGATGCATATGGTATTATAAAATTACTAGTTTTTAAAATGTTTTTTTGTGTAAAATTAAAATTTTCCAAATGAATAAAACAAGTTGAGGTATTTTTATTAAATTCATTTACCTTTATTTCTAAAATTCCATTATTAAAATCTTCTTCCTTAAATAATCTATTCTTAGGACATTTTACGATATAGAATTTTTGATTTGCACCAATATGCGAAATACTTATTAGATTATACTGCAAAAACTTAAAAACATAATTTATTTTAAACTCATCATTCATTTTAGACAAGTCAACAATACTTTGAGCACGCTCAATTCTTTTCGAATTATCAACATTTTTTGAGGCAAAATATTTAAAAACCCCAAAATAATTTAATCCTATTAAAAATAAAACTAATAATACTAATTTAAAAATTAAACGCATATATATACCTTTTTACATTCCACATCTTTTAAAATAAAAAAGTTTATGATAATATTATAATCATGGAAAAAAACAAAATCAACAATCTTAATTCATACGAAGTTGATATTGAAAAACTATCACCCGGTATGAAACAGTATATAAATATTCGACGCAAAGCAAAACCCGACACAATTCTTCTATATCGTATGGGCGACTTTTATGAAACATTTTTTGAAGATGCTATTACAATTTCCCGGGATTTAGATATTGTATTGACATCACGTGATGCAGGCAAAATAGGAAAAGTACCGTTAGCCGGTATTCCTGTTAAAAGTGTGGATGTTTATGTTGCAAAACTTTTGGAAAAAGGTCGAAAAGTTGCAATATGCGAACAGCTTGAAAAACCTGAGGATGCAAAAGGTATAATAAAGCGCGATATTGTAAAAACAATAACAGCAGGTACTTTAACTGATGATAATTTGCTTGTTTCAAATTCAAATAATTATCTTGCCTCCATTTGGGAAGATGAAAAAACAGGCATGTTTGGTTTTGCATATACAGATATTTCAACTGGCGAATTTAAATGTACCCAGGCAAATTTAAATCAACTTATGGCCGAATTATCGCGTATTTCACCATCTGAAATACTTGCACTTGGAATACCTCAAAAATTAAAACCCTTCCAGATTGTACCTGATGAAAAAGTTTTGCTTCCAAACTGTATAACCCAATTTTATAATATAACAACTTTACCAATTGAAGCTTATAATATTAAAAATATTGAAGATAATTTAGAATTATTATTTAAAATAAAAAGTATTGCTGCCTTTAATATTGATACTTGTAAACTTGGTTTTATAGCTTCTTCAGCTATAATTTATTATATTTTAAAAATGCAAATGCACAACTTACCAACGTTTGCAACAATTGTTCCATATAATCTAAACGATTATGTAATAATTGATTCAAACACACGACATAATTTAGAAATATTGGAAACAATGAGAGAAAAAAAACGGCAGGGTAGTTTACTTTGGGCCATTGATAGAACATCAACCAATATGGGTGGAAGACTTCTTAAAAAATGGATATCTCAACCATTACTTGATGTTGAAAATATTAAAATCCGTCAGGAAGCTATTAGTGAAATTATCTCGAATAATAATGCAAGGACTAAGTTAAAAAAATTATTATCAAACACAAACGATATTGAACGAATGGGTATGAGACTTGCAAATAATACCGTAAATCCTCGGCATTTTGTTGGATTAAAAAATTCGTTAATGTTGATTGAAGACTATAAAGAAATTTTAAAAGATCTAAAATCACCTATTTTAAATTGCATTAAAGATTATAATGACTTAATTGATTTTGCTTATATTCTTGATAAAACAATTAATGATGACCCGCCAAGCGTTTTAAAAGACGGAAATGTTATAAAACAAAACGTTAATGCAGAACTTGATTTTTTTCGTGACAAGCTTAATAATTCAGATAAATTTATTAAAGATTATGAAGAAAAGTTAAAAAATGAACTTGGCATAAAATTAAAAGTTGATTATAACCGAAATGCAGGATACTATGTTGAAGTTACTACTTCTTTTTTAAACAAAATTCCGCCATATTTTATAAGAAGACAAACTTTAAAAGGTGCTGAAAGATTTATAACTCAAGAATTACGTGAGCATGAAACAGCAGTTGTACAAGCATCTGTGCGAGCTATTGATTTGGAAATTGAAATTTATAATAACTTAAAAGAGTATTCAAAAGAGTTTATATCAACAATTTTAGACCTGGCACAAAAAATATCTGTTATTGATGTTATTGTATCACTTGCTATTGTTGCTATTGAAAATAACTATACAAAACCTCAAGTTGTGAATGGTTATGAATTTGAAGTTATTGATGGACGTCATCCAGTTGTTGAAAAAATGATTCCAATGGGTGAATATATAGCAAATGACTTTAATTTATATAAATATGGTGAAGATACAAGATTCATGGTACTTACAGGTCCAAACATGGCAGGTAAGTCCACATATATGCGTCAAAATGCATTGATTGCTATTATGGCACAAATGGGTGGATATGTAAGTGCAAAATATGCCAAAATAGGTATTTTTGATAAAATATTTACCCGTGTTGGTGCAAGTGATGATTTATCAGTAGGTCAATCAACTTTTATGCTTGAAATGACTGAAACTGCTTATATACTAAATGCCGCAAGCGAAAAAAGTATGATTTTAATTGACGAAATTGGAAGAGGAACGTCGACTTATGATGGTGTTGCTATTGCTTATGCAGTAGCTTGGTATATTTCTCAAAATATTAAAGCCAGAACTATTTTTACAACGCATTATCATGAGTTAAATGTACTTGCTAATTTATATCCTGAAATTAAAAACTTTAAAGTTTTGGTTGCAGAAAACGATGGAGAAGTTGAATTTTTAAGAAAAGTAGTTGAAGGTCAAGCCTCAAAAAGTTATGGTATTCATGTGGCAAAAATGGCTGGACTGCCAAATGAAGTTATTGAATTTGCAAATAATGTCATGACAAATATGCAAAAAAGTTATTCAAGCAATTTAACTGCAAGTAAAAAAATTCTAAGTCAAAAATCACAAACAAATGGTCAATTAAAACTTAACATTAGCGATTAATAATATAAATGACAAATGAAAATAATAAGAATAATAAAATTGATATGTCACCTCTAGAAGAAACTTTGAATAGATTTTTGGTTGCGATAGATGATAAAATGTCTTCACAGCAAGATAAAATCAATTCTCTGGAAGCAAAGCTGGAGGATATGGCAGCAATGTTTAACCCGAAAGACACAGCTCAGCTTACTAAAAAAGTAGGCGGTATGGACAGACAAATAGCAAAATTGAATAAGAGGATTGAAAAAATAGCGGCACAGGTTGTTGAAAAATGATATTGATAATATAA
>USEW01000129.1 GCA_900553845.1 uncultured bacterium | reverse complement strand
AAAAAATGTATGAAGCAGAAAAATATATAGCAGAAAGGATATTTTCTTTGTCTAATGATTATAATAAAGATAGTGTTATAAGTTCTAATATTTTGGAAAATTTTGAAAAAGAAAATAATATAAAATTTAATAACGAACAATTACATGCAATACAAGAAGCACTTATAAATAAGTTTTTAGTTATAACTGGAGGGCCTGGAACAGGTAAAACAACAATTATTAAATCAATTACAAAAATATATCAACAAATAAATAATTATTCACCATATGAACTTGAAAGACATCTAGCGCTTTTAGCACCAACGGGAAGAGCTAGTAAAAGAATAACAGAACAATCGTTATTTCCTAGTTATACAATTCATAGGTTTTTAAAGTGGAATAAAGAAGATGATACTTTTAATATAAATGAAAATAAAATATCTCCAGTAGCATTAACAAGAGAAGAGCAATTGCTTTTAACTTCTTCATTTAATACATCTTTAAAAGATAAAATTAATTTTGATAAACACAATATTGAAAAAAATGATAATGAACAAAAAACTTTAAAGAAAAATGAAATTATAGATAACAATCAAGTAGAAAATTTATTTCAAACAGCTTTAGAATATGAAAAAAATCTTGAATATTATAAAGCTATTGATATTTATAATTTAATTTTAGATAAAGAGCTTAACGAAGAAGATAAAAAATTAGTTTATACATACACAAAGCTTGGTATGTTATACCAAAAATTATCCAATTATAAAAAAGCATTAAACCTTTATAAAAAAGCCATAGAAATCTGTGTTTTGAAAAATGAAACAATTAAAACATACTACATTTATTCCCAAATTGCAAAAATATATAAAGCAATCTTTAAAAATGATTTAGCAAAAGAAATTTATAATAAAATATTGAATGATAAAAAAAATATGCTTCCTAATGACTTAAGAATAGAAACAACCAATGATTATGTTGAGATTATTAACGAACCTAAATATGCTATTGAAATATTGTTAAAAATAAAAAATATAGTAGACAATTCAGAAAATATTGATTTAAAAATTGAATACTATTATAAACTTGCAACCGGGTTTGATGATATCGACGATATAAGCAAGGCAAAAGAATACTATTTTAAATGTCTTGAGCATATAAATAACGACAAAAACAGCAAAAACAGCGTAAAATATACAGGCTCCATTTATTATAATCTGGGAAATATAAGTCTGTACGAAAGCAAAAATAATGAAAAAGCTTATGAATATTTCAAACTATCGTTAAAATTTGAATCTCAGAACAATAATTATGAAGAAGCTTATTTTGCATCAATAAATTTAGGGAAAATGCTTTTATATAAAAGAAGCAATGAAGCATACATTTACTTCAAAGAAGCAATATCGTATGCAAATAAATTAAATGATAAATTTTATTTAGCTGAGAGTCAATTAAATTTAGGAGACTATTTTTATTTTATAAAAAATGATGAGGAAGCTTTAAAATGTTTTCTTTTAGTTCTCTCAATAGCAATTAAAAATAATTTTTCAAATGAAAATATTGAAAATGTAAAATCTCGTTTAAAAGATTTAAAAATAAGACTTGGTGAAGAAAAATTTAGCTTTATTGCAAACAAGAATGAATTAAGGGGTATTGATTATAATGAATGAAAATAAACTTTTTATTAAAGAGATAATAAATGAAGGCTTATTTTTAAATCTTGAAGATGCCGATATAGATAAAGTTATCAGATTCGTAGAATTATTTAAAAATTATAATTTACATACAAATTTAATGAGTAAAAATGATTTAAATATAATATTTGAAAAACATATTTATGATTCACTATCATTTGGTTTATTTTTAAAAAAATATTCATTCTATCACAAAATAACAAAAGTTATGGATATTGGTACAGGTGGGGGGTTTCCCTCAATACCTTTAGGCATATGTTTTAACAATTTAGATATACTTGCAATAGATTCCATATCAAAGAAAATTGAATTTATAAACCAAATCATAAGAAATTTAAATATTGAGAATTTAAAAACAAAATGTATAAGAATAGAAAATCTGCCATATGATTTAAAAAATAGTTATGATATTGTAACCTCACGAGCTTTAGCTCCATTAAATATACTTCTTGAATATGCAATGCCATTTGTGAAAAAGGAGCTTTATTTTGTTGCATATAAAGGTAAACATATAAAAGATGAAATATTTCTTGCTAAAAATGCTTTAAAAAAACTAAATGCTGAAATTATTGATATTATTAAATATGAACTGCCCTTGGAAATAGATTATAAAAGGAATTTGTTAATAATAAAGAAAACAAAAGAGACTTCAAGCCAATACCCAAGATCATACTCAAGCATAAAAAACAATCCTTTGTAATTTTTAATAAACTGTTATATAATAAAAAAGTATAAGTTTTATGGAGGCAAAATAAATATGCGTGTAGTTGTAAATGGCCGTAATATTGAAATTACAGACGCAATAAAAAGTTATGCAAAAGAAAAATTTGGAAAAGTATTAAACCATTATGACCAAATACAAATGATAGAATTAACATTAAGTGTTGTAAAAAATCCATCAGTTAATGAAAAACATCATGCTGAGGTTATATGTAAATTACCTTCACAAAATATAGTATCAGAAGAAAAAGCCGAATCCATGTATGCTGTAATCGACTTACTTGCTGACAAGTTAGACAGACAAATAATAAAATACAAAGATAAACATTTGAACCCTAAAAATAAAGGTGAATCTATTCGTTATGAAGGTGAGAACGAAGAAATGACAGCTACGGAAGAAAATGAAGCTTTTGATGAAAATGAATAATTTTTATAATGTCAAATAAACGTGAAATAATAGCAATAGTAGGACGTCCAAATGTCGGAAAGTCGACATTTGTAAATAGATTAATCGGTTCAAGAAAATCAATAGTTGATGATGCGCCAGGTGTAACCCGTGACAGGATATATTTTGATATAACGTGGTGTGGCAAAGAATTTATCGTCATTGATACAGGCGGCATAATTCCAAATGATGAGGATGAAATAATGAAAAATATCTTTGCCCAAGTTGAATTAGCTCTTGATGAAGCCGATAAAATTATTTTTATGGTTGATGCAAAAGATGGTATCAACCCTGTTGATATTGAAATTGCCAATTATTTAAGACGTTCAAATAAACCAATATTTTTAACAGCGAATAAAGTTGATACTATTAATAAACAAGCTTATGCTTATGATTTTTATCAGCTCGCACTTGGTGAACCATATATTATAAGTGCTCTTCATGGCTCTGGCGGTGTTGGTGATTTGCTTGATAAAATAGTTGAAGATATGGATGAAAAATGTCAAGTAGAAGAGGATGAAAAATCAATAAAAATAGCAATAGTAGGACGTCCAAATGCGGGAAAATCCTCAATTGTTAATGCTCTTTTAAACGAAAATAGACTTATTGTATCAGACATTAGCGGCACAACACGAGATAGCATCAATTCAAAATTAAAATTTGAAAATGAAGAATATACAATAATTGACACGGCTGGAATAAGAAAAAAATCTAAAGTCGATTATGGGGTTGAAAAATTTGCAGTTGACCGCTCAATACGAGCTATAAGAGAATGTGATATTGCTATTTTAGTTATTGATGCAACAATCGGGTTAACAGACCAGGATAAAAAAATATCTCAGATAATCGTAGAAGCAGGCAAAGGTATAATACTTGCTATAAACAAATGGGATATTGTAGAAAATAAAGACACTTATTCAACTGTTAAATACGAAAAAAAAATAGAATCAGAAGCACCTTTTTTAAACTTTGTGCCTAAAATATTTATATCGGCTGTTACAAAAAAACGTATAAATTTAATTTTTATTGAAGCAAAAAAAGTATATGAACAATATAAAAAACGAATTTCAACAAGCTTGCTAAATAAAATAGTAAATGAAGCTTATGTAATCAATCCGCCAACATCATTTAAAGGTAAACGTTTGAAAATTTACTATTCAACACAAGTTTGTGACTCTCCACCCACATTTGTTATATTTATAAATGATAAAAAACTTGTAAAAGATAGCTATAAAAGGTATTTAGAAAACCAATTGCGAGAATCATTTGGTTTTATTGGTGTTCCATTCCGTGTTTCTTTCCGCGAACGTGGTGAAGATAAAAGGAAGTAAAATTTATAATTTTTATTTATCCTGGGCACAAAGGCAAAGCCTTTGCGCCCAGGATTTATTTTTTTTTAAATTTTGTAAATGTTATTTTTGTAAAATAGCAAAAAATATTTTTATACTTTTTATATAAGTAAGTATATTTTTTTGTTGATAGAGAAAACGATTCATGAAGGTAAATAATGTTAATTTTGGAGTAACAAATAACATAGATTTATATAATCCTCTTCCTAAAAAAATTAGTTTTAAACAAAATGATAATGACAACAAAAATAAAGAGATTAATGACAAAATCTTTTTTGTAAGGGAAAATACAAAAGAAGCAAATAAAATGTTTGATTTTTTATTTGCGACATTGTTTATAGCATCAACAATGTTTATACCTAATGCAAGTCAAAAAGATAATAAATATAATTTTAGCACTTATCTGGCTTGCTTGACTCCATTTTTACTTGTAAATGCTTTTTCTGGTCCTAAACTTTATGGCGAAGAATATAAAAGAAAAGTACAAAATACTGAACTTAAAAAAGAAAAACCATGGAAATACTTATTGGCTGGAATAGCACCTGCTTTATTTATAGGTTTGGAGCATATAATGTCATCAGAAAATTGACCCCAAAAGATGGAATGTATAAAATTGCAGGTGCTGCAATTGGCGCTATAGGTAGTCTTGCAACTTATTTCTTAAAAAATCAAGCTGTAGAAAATTGTGAAAATGAAGTCAGCAAACTCAAATCTCAATTAGCATAAAAAGCTTTTAAGTTTTAAACTTCCAAAAATCTTTTGAGAACAAAGCAATAAAAGGGATGACTTCAAGTCTTCCAATAAGCATATTGGCTGATAAAATTATTTTAGTTAAAGGATGAAGTGCATCAAAATTACCGTTTGGACCAATCAATCCAAATGCAAGACCAACATTATTTATAGCTGATAAAACTCCTGTTGTTGCAATTGTCACATTTCCTTCAATTATCATAACCAGAAGTATGCTTATAATTAATACAAGTGCATAAAAACATATAAAAATAATTATTTGTGTCATTACATCCTTTGGCACAATCTGATTATTAATTCTTATAGGGTAGACAGCGTTTGGGTGTATAATTTTTTTTATTTCAGTATTTATATATTTAAACACAACTAAAAATCTGACTATTTTAATACCGCCGCAAGTTG
>USEW01000128.1 GCA_900553845.1 uncultured bacterium | reverse complement strand
TGTAGCAATACCGAAGTCTATCTTTTTAGCAACAAGGTTAAGATCCTTAAAATCAAGATCATAATAATTTTTAACAAGTTTAAAATTAGCAGATGTTGATTTCAAGTTGTAAAGAGCATCGTTAGTTTCCTGAATTGAAGTTAAGATTGTTTTTTCATATTCATTAATAGCACTATCGTAACGATGTTTATGTATTTTTAATATCTGGAATTTCCTGGTACCGTCAAATATATCAAGATATGGTGCAACACCTAAATTAAACATTTTTGAATGGCTGGATATTATATTACTGAATTGGTATGCATTAAATCCAAGTGTGCCGAAAATTGTGAATTTGGGTAAGAAGTCACGTTTAGCTATTTTTACATCAAGCCCTGTTTTTTCAAGTTTATATTGGATTTTTTTATAGTCAGGCCGTGTTTCAAGTTGGCTAAGTTTAATTTCTTGTGGAATTTTAGGGGTAAAATTAATATTATTAAAATCTATTCGTTCAACTTTATCAAAACTACGGTCGGATAAATAAACGCACAGCTGATTCTGAAGTATGTCTTTTTTTTCTTCCAGATCATTTAATTCATAATTTAGAATATTTAACTTTTTTTCTTCATGAATTATATCATTTTCAACTGCTGTCCCTGAGTTCTGTTTAATTTTATAAGAGATTAATATCTGTTTTTGGTTTTCAAGCAGTTTTTTCTGAATATCAATTAACTTGTCAATTTTGACAAGGTTGTAATAATTTATTGCAAATGAAGAAATAATTGAAATGTATAAAGTCCGTTTATCTTCATTGAGCATTAAAAGTTCTTTTTGTTTGGATTTTGTCTTAAGTCTGTTTTGCCCCCATATGTCAAGTTCATAGTTCATTGTAAGCGGAAGAAGAAAGCGTGATTGTTTATAATCAGGTATAATAAGCTCACCTTTATGCTCATCTGATGAACTGAAGGTTCGGCTTATATATCCGTCAAATGCAAGGTTTGGAAGTTCGTTTGATAACGAGATTTTGACTATGTTTTCGGCTTCTTTGATTTTATTTTCACTTATTTTTAAATCATTATTATTTTCATAAACTTTTAAAATGGAATTAACAAGAATTTCATCATTAAAATTTTTCCAGAACTCTATATTTATTATATCTATATTTGTTTTATTATTAATACTTTGTTGATTTTTGCAAAATGCACATTGATAAAAGGACATGATTAGTATGATTACAAAAAACGTGAATTTAAAAATATTACTTTTTTTCATTTCGGCTCCTTAGTTTTATTATTCGTTATTATAATAACACAAAAATTGTTTTATGTATTGCTAAATTTTTTTTTTGAGTTATTATGATAACACAGGATGATAAAATGATAAAGTCGATGTTAACAAATTTAATAGGCAATGCAATTGTTCAGGCAGGACGTGCAATCAAAGTACACAATATAAAATTATTTTCGGATAATAATTTTAATATAACGCCTGAACAATTTATGGTGTTGAATGCCTTATGTGAACATGAAAATTTATGCCAAAGGGAACTATGTGATATTTTGTTAAAAGATAAATCAAATATGGCTCGCATATTATTTATTTTGGATAAAAAAGGGTTGATTAGGAAAATAAAGACAAAGGATAAAAAACTGGTTAATAAAATACAAATTACTCCAAATGGCAGGAAAATACGCGATATAATATCTCCTGTCATTTATTTATCACGAAAAGAATATCTCAAGGATATCAATGAAGATGATCTTTATGTTTGTTTAAAAGTATTATCAAAAATTAAGTCAAATTTAGAAGAAAAATAATAAAATATATAGCGAGGGAATATGGCTGAAACAAAGAAAACAGATAAAAATATTGATACACTAAGAAGTACGCGAAAACCATTTGAAAAAAAGCGGGTTATTGTTCCTGTAATAACAGCTGTTGTTTTTATAATATCTGGTATTTTTGCAGTTATTTATTCATTATATTATCAATCAACAGATGATGCATTTATTGAAGGAAACATTGTCCAGGTTGCGCCAAAGGTTTCAGGTGAGGTTGTAAAACTATTTATTGATGATAATGATGAAGTCAAAGAAGGCGATATATTGCTTAAAATCGATGAAGAACCATACAAAATAGCATATGAAAATGCTCTTGCCAGATTGGAGAAAGCAAAAGCTGATTTGAAAGTTTCAAATACGGATATTGATAAAACATCTGCAGTTTTTAATGAATCAGTAAAAAATATTGATTCTGCAAAATCTAAACTTGATTTTGCATCAAAAGACTATAACAGATATAAAAAGTTAATAGTTGACAAATTATGCACAAAACAAGAATATGAAGAGAGTAAAAAACGTTATGAAGTTGCATTAGCTGATTATAAAAGTGCAAATGAAAAATCAAAAAGTGCAATGGCAATAAAGGAATCAGCAAAGTATAAACTAGTGTCCTCGGAATCTGAAATAAGACGACTTGAGTCAGAAGTCAAAAAAGCAAAACTAAACTTATCATATACGACAATATATGCTTCACAAAGCGGGACAATATCGAGCCGGACTGTTGAAGAGGGAAATTATATAAATATTGGACAGCCATTATTTTCAATAGTGTCAAAAAATATATGGGTAGTAGCAAATTTTAAAGAAACACAGATTAAAAACATGAAAAAAGATCAAAAAGTCGAAATAAAAATTGATACTTTCGGCAATCGTAAGTTTATTGGCAAAATAGACAGCATACAAAGAGCAACCGGTGCCAAATCAAGTCTTTTCCCTCCTGAGAATGCTGTTGGAAGTTATATAAAAATAGTGCAGCGGATTCCGGTCAAAATTGTATTTGACGAGGATATATCAGCTTATAACCTTTCACCTGGTATGTCTTGTGTGCCAAAAGTGAAAGTTAGGTAATGATAAAAGTGAGACAGACATTAAGTGAAAGATTGCATATATCAGTTTGGCTTGTTGCATTTTCAATAATGCTGCCTACATTGTTTTCAATGCTTGCCACATCAACTGTAAATGTAGCTATTACTCATATTGGTGGAGCATTTGGAGCAACACGTGATGAGGTTAATTGGGTTGTTACAAGTTATATGATAGCCCATGGTATTATGCTTCCTGTTACGGGTTATTTAGAAAATAGATTTGGAAGACGAAATTTTTTAAAAGCAATTTCTGTTATTTTTGGTTTAGGTTCATTTTTATGTATCATTGCTTCAAGTCTCAATATGCTTATTCTTGGCAGGATTATCCAGGGGATTGGTGGCGGGCCTTTTATGCCATTATCACAGGCTATTTTGCTTCAGACTTTTAAAAAAGAACAGCATGGCATTGCTATGGCAATATTTTCACTTGGAATTATGGTTTCAGCTATTGTAGGCCCATCAATTGGAGGATTTCTTGTTGATAACCTAAGTTGGCGGTGGATATTTATTATTAACATTCCTGTTGCGATTATGTCAGTTATTTTAATACATATTAATATATTAAATAGCAGTATAAGTATAAAACCAGGTAAATTTGATAAACCTGGATTTATATCACTTGTTATTTGGCTTTTGTCAATGCAAATAGTTCTTGATAAGGGACAGCAATATGGTTGGTTCGACTGCCGTTGGATATGCTGTTTGTCTTTTGTTGCTTGTTGTGCTATGGTATTTTTTATTGTAAGGGAACTTGAAAGCAAAACTGCGTTTACTGATATTCGTATATTTAAAAATTTTAATTTTGTTATAGGAACTATACTTGGTTCTTTTGTCAATATGATAGCTTATATGACTCTTGTTGTTATACCTGTTTATGTTCAGACACTATTGGGTTATACTGCATCTTTAAGCGGCTATTCGCTTCTTCCCCGTGCTTTATCATGTATTGTTTCAATGTTTGTTGTCGCTAAGCTTGTTACAATAATTGACAACAGAATTCTTATAGCTTTAGGATTTATGATTCTAGGTGTTTCAACATTTATGTTTACCAATCTTAATTTATCCTGGGGATTTTCTTCTTTAATCTTACCTAACATTCTTCTTGGCATTGGTATTATTATGACTTTTATACCTATTGCATCGCTTGCTTTATCAACACTGCCAAAGGAAAAACTTGCACTTGGAGCCGGATTGCACAGTCTTTGCAAATGCGTTGTAACTGCTTTTACTATTTCAATATCAAATGCCATGATTACTATGTTTTCTCAAGCACACCAAAACTATCTTATAAAAAATTTAACAGGAACAAATTTAGTGTTTCAAAACAAAATAAATATTCTTATTTCAAAACTAAGTCATTTTAATATTGGTTTTATCGCATTAAAAAAAGCAAATATGATTATTTATAATCAGCTTTTAACGCAATCAAAATTAATGGCTTTTACCGATATTTTTGCAATATTTGCACTTATGGCAATTATATTGACACCGCTTGCATTTAGTTTGAAAATTACAAAAAAAATATAAATTACTTTTTTAACACACTATTTTATTCGCCTTTTTAAATCGTATTTTATGTCAGATAAAGGTCCGTTATTTGGTGAAATCATGTTGTTGTAGTAATTTTTTGCATAAACAAAAGGATACTTTGGCAGCCAAAGAAGTTTTACAAATATAGACATTGTATCAGCACCTTGTGAAAGCATAAGTTCGTCAATTGTTTTTTCATGAGATGGTGAAATTGATGAAAATATTTTTAATAAATAATCAGTAAATGAAACAAGAGAATAGCCTGTCATTGTTGTTGGATTTTGAATAAGTTCCGAGATTATAAAGTTTTTATCCTGCATAACATCCTTAACATTTTCAGGTAATGAAAGAGTTTCTTTTGTCACCTGTTCTATTTCATACCATACACCATTATATTTTATTCGCATAATATTAGGTTGCGGCATGTAAATATCATCAAATTTATTTTCAAGTATTGTCTTTCCATTAAAATCAACAACGCCGTACTTATAATTTTCGCAAATCAAAATCATACCGCCAAAAAGAAGATCTATTGATGAATATTTTCTTTCAAGTATTTGTTTTCCTTTTTCATTATATAGAGCATACCTGCTATTTTTACCTATTTTTAAATATTTCCCAAGCATTCTGTCAACATGGGTATATTCAATAGGAACAAGTATATTACCATTTAAATCAATAAGACCAAATTTATTTCTTTTCTGAACTATAAATGATGAATCACCAAGCCTTATTATCTTTTTGTATTCAGGTTGAATTATAATTTCATCATTGTCCTGTCTTTTTAATCCAAACACTTTATTGTTATCGGTAAATATTTTTATTTCGTTTGATTTTGTAACATTGCCTGTTTTAACATCTGCACAGACAATATTTGGAAATATTAATATTAAACTTATAAATAATAAAAACTTTTTCATAATTTTATAATAACATAAATTTTATTAT
>USEW01000127.1 GCA_900553845.1 uncultured bacterium | reverse complement strand
TTTATATATACATATATTAAGTTTTATATTATTATGTTTTTTGACAATCATATATTGATTCATATATAATTAAATTATGGGATTAGTAGTGTTTTCGGGTTAAGATTTATGACTTGTAGTAAAGATAATAATATTTATGCATTAATATTAGCAGGTGGAAGCGGGTCGCGTTTATGGCCGCTAAGTCGTGAAATGTATCCCAAACAGCTTCAAAACTTTAATAAAGACGAAAATGAAACTTTGTTTCAAAATACATTTAAGCGCCTTACGTTGAATGTTGATGATAAAAATATACTAACAGTCACAAATATCAAACATCAAAATGGTATAAAAGCTCAACTTGAAATCTTTAAGGAAAAATATTTTAGAGAAAATGATTATAAAATAATAACAGAACCTATATCAAAAAATACAGCTTCAGCTATTGCTTTGGGTGTAAAATACGTATGTAATTTCTTAAGCCGTAAAAATCAGGATCCTATCATTTTTGTAACGGCCTCTGATAACACAATTGATGACATAAATAGTTTTGCTATAACATTTAATAAAGCAGTTGATTTAGCAGCAAATGGCAATATTGTTATGTTTGGAACAAAACCTAAAAAAGCTGATGAAGGTTTGGGATATATAAAAGTTAAAAAGAATAAACAGTTATCCCAACAAGTTGAAACAGCTAGAAAAGTTGTCGAATTTATTGAAAAACCTGATTCACAAATTTGCAATGATATAGTTAGAGAAAAAAATTGGTTTGTTAATAGTGGAATGTACTTGTTCAAAGCTTCTGTTTTTAAAAATGAAATGAAAAAACATTCAAAGGAAATTTTTGACATAATTGAAAAAGCACACATTGAGGAAAATAATTCACCCAATATTCAATATAACGTTTTTGAAAATTTGCCTAATATTTCAATTGATTATGCGTTAATTGAAAAATCAAAAAAAACAGTTATGTTAGAACTTGAATGTGATTGGATGGATTTGGGCTCTTGGGAAGCTATTTATGAAAATTCTAAAAAAGATGAAAATAATAATTGTTTTTTGGGCAATGTAATTGATATTGATTCAAAAGATTCATTTGTATATGCAACATCAAAACTTGTAACAACGATAGGTTTAAATAACACTTGCATTGTTGAAACAGAAGATGCCCTTCTTGTTTGTGATAAATCAAAATCAAATGAAGTTAAAAAAATATATGAAAAATTAAAAGATATAAATGATGAAACACATAAAGTCCATAAAACCGTTTATCGTCCTTGGGGATATTATTCGGTACTTCAAGAGGGTGAAGGTTTTTTGACAAAATGTATATGTGTTAATCCACATGCGAAATTAAGTCTTCAGTATCATTTTCATAGAAGCGAACACTGGGTGGTTTTAGAAGGAAATGCTATTGTGGTTAAAGATGATATAGAATATAATTTAACACCCGGTGAAAGTATTGATATAAAAATAAAAGAAACCCATTCGCTTCAAAATCCAACTAATAAACCTTTAAAAATTCTTGAAGTTCAAAAAGGCGATATTTTAGATGAAAATGATATAGTACGTCTATCTGACATGTATGGTCGGGTTTAAAATATAGGAACGACTTTATTGTATGCAACAAAATGAAGTTGAAAAATTAAAAGATAATGTTAAAAATACGTTAGATAACGTTAAATTATATAGTTTTAAAGGTACTGTAGCAAAACTTTTAGGTTTAACGGTTGATGTAAAATTACCTGGGTTAAAAATCGGTGATTTGTGCTATATTGAAACAGATGAAGGACAAAAAAAAGCAGCAGAAGTTGTTGCCTTTAAAGGCGATGCTGCTCAGCTTATGCTTTTATACGATGGAGCAGGAATAGGGCAAGGGAGTCTTGTAACATCAACAGGTCGCCCCATCATGATTCCAGTTGGTGACTTTCTTCTTGGCAGATTAATAAACCCGCTTGGTGAACCTATTGACAATATGCCGCTTGATACAACAAATGCAAAATGGATAAAGGTTGATAATGACCCACCGGGTGCGTTTGAACGTCCGATTATAAAAGATATGTTTTCTACAGGTGTACGTGCTATTGATTCCACATTGACTTTTGGCTGCGGACAGCGTATGGGATTATTTGCCGGTTCAGGGGTTGGAAAAAGTACACTTCTTGGTATGATTGCAAGAAACTCCGATGCTGATATAAACGTAATTGCACTAATTGGAGAACGCGGACGTGAAGTTAAAGAATTTGTTGAGGATGCTTTAGGACCTGAGGGTATGAAAAAATCAGTACTTGTTTGCTCAACAGGTGACCAGCCGCCATTAATACGTATGAAATGTTTGCTTACAGCTACTGCTGTTTGTGAACACTTTCGTGACCAGGGTAAAAAAGTATTTTTAATGACTGATACAGTTACACGTTGTGCTATGGCAGGAAGGGAAGTTGGACTTTCAATTGGTGAACCGCCCACTATGAAAGGATACCCTCCTTCTATATTTTCCTGGCTGCAAAAAGTTTTAGAAAGAACAGGTAATAGTGAAAAAGGTTCAATAACAGCTTTTTATACAGTTCTTATGGAAGGGGATGATATTAATGACCCGATTGTTGATACCGTCCGCGGGATTGTCGATGGACACGTGTTTTTATCACGTAAAGTTGCCGAAATGAACCATTACCCGGCTATTGACATCTTAGGTAGCATTTCTCGTTTGTTTACTTCTATTGTTTCAAACGAGCAAAAAGAAGCTGCTTATAAGTTGAGAAAAATCCTTGCTATGTACCGTGAAAATAAGGACCTGATTGATGTCGGTATGTATACACCAGGTTCAAACCCTAAGCTTGATACGGCTATTGAAATGATACCCAAAGTAAACGCATTTCTTCAACAAAGAACATCAGATTCTGTTACAATGCAAACAACAATTAACACTTTAATTGATATGATGAAAGGTGTTGATATTTAAATTTGTAAACTTTTATTAAAAATTTCTTTCAAACTGGCAAATTATTTTTTTATGGTTTTTATATAAATGTAATTGGTCATGTTTTAATTATTAAAGGAGGGAAAAGAGCATGAGAATCAATAATATTAATTTGGGAGTAACAAACAAACAAACGTAGCTTCTAGAACCAAAACAAATATGAATCATATGACAAGTTTTGGCATGAAGATGAACAACCAGGCGATGAATCAAAAAGATAAAGTTTCATTTGGTGCACCGTTTGATTTTTTTGATGATGTTTTGTCATTTTTAGATGATGTCGCTGAAGGTTTTGGAGAATTAACTGCATCAGCACATGAGGGAATAAAGGAGATTTTTACAGAACCAAGTACTCCACGAGAACGTAAAGCAAGACAAATTGTTAATAAATATGCTACAAAATCTTTTTCAACAGCAGCAACTATAGGACAAATTCCATTTGCTGATTCTGTTTTTCTTGCAAATCAACAACAAGAAATGGTTAAAGAAATTGCGTTAGATGCTTATCATATGAATGAAAGAGAGTTGCCAAAAGTGCTAAAGAATGTAGGATTAGGTGCAAGTCTTGTTGGTGGTAATCTTGCAAAAGAAGCATTAGAAGCTGTTGAAGAAGGAGCAAAAGAAGTTGCTGCAAGAGGAGTTGCTGAAACAGCCTCAGAAGTTGCAAGTCAAATCCCAGGAATTGGCACAATTATAAAAACATCTATTGCCACAACAGGCACAAAAGCCATTGGTGAAGCGACTATAAAATATTGTAAAAAACATGCATAGATAGAAAAGAGGTTGAATGTTTATGATTAATTCTTTAAATAATTATAGAAACAATAATATTAATACTTTCAAATCTCAAAATTCAAAAATTGTCACAATAGAAGAACCTAAAATAAAAATATTAAAAGACGCGGCTTTTTTTGCTACTGAATTTGCAACAATTAAAGTTGCAAATTCAGGTTTTAAGAGTTTAAAACAATTGACACCATTTGAAGCCATTGGAGGTAGTTTATTAGCTATTGCATTGGCTTTTATGAAGTCGGGTGGAAAAAAATCAAAACAAGAAGTAAAAATTAAAAATAATAATGATGAAAAAGAAACAGTCAAAAAAGCTTTAATTAAAAATACTTTTTTTGAAACTCTTTTAGTGCCGGCACTTGTATTCTTAGGTTGTATGATGACAGGAAAAAAAGAAAATATAAAAAATAATATAAAAGAAACTTTGGTTTGTGTTGGAATTATATCAGGTTTAAATTGTCTTTTGAGCGGATTAATTAATAAATCAATATACGATAAATACAATAAAAGCTTGCAAAAAAATTGTTCGCAAAAGAAATTAGTTTAAGATGGAGACCTTATTATGACAAATTTAAATCCTTTACGAACATATTACAAAAATAATTCTTTTGGACAAAATAATAAAAATTTTAAAACTCAAAATTTAAATAATAATGAAACAGATATTAAGTTAAAATATCCGTTTCATTATGGTAAAAATATATTAATTGATTTGCCGATTTCAATATCGGCATATACAAGTTTAAAAAAGGATGAAAAATTTTTAAAAGCACTTCTTGTATTATCCTCAATTGTTTTTGCAGGTGTAAATATTGGAGAAATTAAGATTAAAGAAGATAACAAGAATAAAGAAAATAATCTAAAAAAAGTTAAAGGAATGCTTGCTTTAAAACAGCTAACAGAATTAAGTTTTAGCTTACTTTCAGCTTTCTTTGTAAAAGATCTCGATAAAAAAAATTTGTCAAATAAAAAAGCAATGAAAATTGGGCTTGGTGTTTTAACATCATTTGGTGCAATTGCAAGTATCGTAAATAATGCAATAGCCTATAATAATTATAAAAAAGAAAATAATACACAAATAAATGAAAATAAATAGTTTTCATTATCTTTCATTTCATAGCTCGGATGAAAATTACAAAGTTGAAAAAAGAAAGCAATATAGAGAATATATAAAACACAAAGAAGATAATGATTATGCTTATAAAATTTATAATGACCCTTCAAATGCCCCTGACTTTCTTAAGTATGAAGCAGAAGGGTTTAACCTTGCATATCCTAATATCCAATGGTTGTTCACCAATTGAAACAAGACACAATTTAGGCAAGAGCAACGGGGAAAATTAATCCGGGTATTTTTGAATATCAACCTGTCCCCTTTTTTAATGTTTTCTTAGGCATATTGACAATGTTTGAACAACTTATTGTCAAAAAATATAAAATGAAAATTTTTCCTAACAAAGGTAATACTTTTAATAATATAACTAATGTTCTCATATCTTTAATAGGATTTTCACTTGCGGCTAACGAAATAAGTTATATATTTACAGCTAAAAGAATAGATAAATTAATAAAGGAAAAATTTAAAAAGGAGAATAAAAAATAAAGATAGTTGAAAATCAATTCTATAAACAGCAACATAACCTTTAAGAA
>USEW01000126.1 GCA_900553845.1 uncultured bacterium | reverse complement strand
TTTTAACAACTCAAGATGAGAATGTTTTAACAACTCAAGATGAGAATGTTTTAACAACTCAAGATGAGAATGTTTTAACAACTCAAGATGAGAATGTTACAAAGTCTGCAATAGAGCCAAAAACCATTGAAAATGATTCTGATGCTATAGCTTTATTTACCCTAAACACTATAGACGAAAACACTTTAAATAGTTTTATAGCATATTTAGAAAAGAAAGAAAATAGCGACATAGATTCTTTAGTAATGGATACACAAATAAATTCCGAACAGATAAATTCCGAATTTATTAGCTCATTAGCAGCTAAGTTAAATGAGACAAGGAATAATAAGATATTATGCCTACTTGATTCTATTGCAAAATGTGAGTTTGATACAGATAACACCCCTGCAAATGATGCTATTATTCAATATTGTACTAATATTTTATTAAGTAATAATGAAGAAGAGGCAATATCATTCATTAAAGATATTGATACGAAAAGTACAAATTTAGTTAATATACTTTCAAATAACTTGGAAAATATTCATAATAAAAAAACTAAACTTGCTGCACGAGCAAAAATAGATGCACATAATATTTATAAAAATATTGAAACAAATACTCTAACAAATAATATAACAAATTTATCAAGTGAGTCTATCGAAACACAAAAAGAGTATGCCAAAATGTTATATGATAATTTAAAAGATAATATCCTTAAAGATATGGATAAAACTAGCACATTTATAACAAATATGGATCCAAACACTACTTCCTTAATAGTTTTAAATATGATTATAGAAAATACAAACGATGATAAAGCAATAGAAAAATATACTTTACTCACTGATAATGCTTGTAATTATTTTGAATTTGATTTTCTAACAGATGGTGACAATAGCTTGAGCAATGCGACTAATTATTTAAATATGCTTTATTATGATGCTACTGAGCATAATAATATGTCTAATTTCAATTCTGCAATAGATAATTTGAATCAAGGATTGTCACCAGATTTAAGTGCTACTGCAATTGCTTTAATTAATCAAATATCAACATCTCAAAATCCACAAGATTTAGCCATTAAAGACCTGTTGCAAAATGGAAATGATGGTTATTTAAAAGCATTATTAAATTTTAAGACCAAGCCTGATGATATAAATACTTTAAATACATTATTAAAGTATTATATGAATGATAAAAAGCCTAACTTTTTTAAATTCATGAACGATATGGAAATATCTGAAATACCCCAAAAAACAATTATTCAGCAACTACTTAAAAAAAGCAATTATTATTATTTAAATTTTCAAGGTTTTTATAACAATATAAAAAAAATTGTAACATCTAATTTAACTTTTATGAAAAAAATAGACACTAATGTTAATGTTAAAAACTGTCTCAATGACATAATTGATAAATTACAATCAAACAATAATAACCCTTCAACTTTATCAAAAAATCAATATGAAATAGTGAATAATTTATTAAAAAAAGAAAATAGAGAAACTTTACAAAATATAGGAATTACCTATCAAAAGGACTTGACATTATTCATGCAGGATTTTTTAAAATTACTAAATATTACCCGTGCAATAAGAATTGCAGAAAATCAAGTATAAGATGTTAACTTTTGTTAAGAATTTGAATTTAAGTAACAATTTTTATTTTTACTAAACTTTAATAACTATAACCATGTTATAATTTTAAAGAAACGTTTATAGGACATCAATTTTATATGGAACTTCTGGTTTGTGAAAATAAAACAACAAAACAAACGTCAAATGAAAAAATTAATAAATTACTTAAACTTCTAAACGTTATAAACGAGGAACTTAAAAAAGATAAAGAACAAAAAGAACCCCTTGTTTTATCTATAAAGGATGGTTTTTTACCAAAGTTTATAAACTTACTTGTATCTCAAAATATTAACCACACAATTGGCATAGCAGGTGAATCAGCTTGCGGAAAAACTACTTTTGTTTCCTCGATTATGAGTGTATTTTCACATTTAAATAACAATAACTATTATACATCTCTTTGTTGCGACGATTATTATTTAGATACATCGGATGCTTTAGAGAGAGTAAATGGCAGTTTTGAAGAATATTTTAAAATGGGCTATTCATTTGACACACCCGATGCTTTAAATCTTGAACTTCTTAATTCTCATTTAGAATTACTTAAAAACAACATAGATATAACTTCACCGAAATACAATTTTGTCACTTGTAAAAGTGAATTAAATCAAGGTGAGTTTAAAAAATCTTCAAAAATTATTATTTTAGAGGGACTTTTTGCACTCAATCAAAAACTTGACAATACTATTGATATAAAAGTTTATATTGATACTCCATATGATGTAATTAAAGATAGATGGTTTAAACGTGCTAAATCAAGAGGTAAAACTGGAGAAGCTGCAATCGTTCAGTTTAATGATGTAAACAATGCTGCTAAAAAATACATTCGACCTCATAAAAATAATGCTCATATTGTCTTAAATGGTTGTGTATCAGCTAATTATATTGTTAAATTTACACAAAATATGTCTAACGCTATTTATAATGCCTTAAAAACATAAATTTATATATTGTTTGGCGCGCGCGAACTTTGTAAGATTAATATAATTAATATTGTTCGCGCGCGCCAAACACACATCATTTATAACATCATTCCTCTTGCAATAACGTTCCAATACTTAACAACTCTCGGGTTTCAATGCTATTTCCTGCTATACCCTGTATTGAGCCTATCATTGCTGTTGTATTATTTAAAACTAATTCAAGCTGCTTTTCTCGTTTTGCCCATTCACGCTGCAAAACTGATTTTTCTTTCTCCAAATCGCTTTTCATCGTTACAAATGCATTTATTATATTCTCAAATTGTGTCTTAAATTCATTACCTGTTAAATAATTGTACAGTAACGCAGTTTTTTCATGTCGATTATCCTGAGCATTTATTATACTATTTAACTTTATTATTGTTTCACGTAAAACAACAGCTAGACCTTTAAATTCAGCATAGGAACATATATAAATACCTTCTTTTAAACCCATACGTTCCATATCATTTGGATATACTTGCGTAACTAAAACACCAATATCAGCTCCTTTTTCCTGACAATTATTTTTGAATTTTTCAATCCAGTCTTTTCCAAAAGTTTTTGTCCGCTTGCTTTCATAATATATTTTTCCACAATTTAAACATTCTCGGGTGTTAACAATTTGAAGCACATCAGCACCTTGTTTACCTTTACCAATGCCTTGTATATCATCCAATATAAACTGTTCGCTTAAATATTTTTCAATAGCCAACTCCTGAACTTCACCTTGAAGCTGCATTGAACCTTGCTCATATTTTCGTTTCATTTCTTCAATAAGTTTACCTTGATCTTCAAGTTGTTTTTTGTATTGAATAATAATAAGCTCATTTTCTGCATCAACAGCTTGTTTTAATTTAATTTTTTCATCTAAAATTTGCTCATTTAACTTTCTTTGTAATTCAAGCTCAAATTCTTCCTTCATTGACTCTTTTTCACGTTTTAATTTCATATTTTGAGCTTCAAGTTCAATCATTTGTTTTAGTTTTTGTGTTTTTTCATCTAACTCCTCTTCCAATCGTTTTGTTAGCAAACTTTGTTCGTTGGTTATTTTTTCTTTCAAAAGCTTTTCATTTTCATACAACTTTTCTTTATAATCTTTTTCTAACTCAAGTTTAACTTCGTCCATGCGTTTTGAAGCAGATTTAAGCAAGTTTTCACGTTCTATTTTCATTTGTTCCAGCTTTTGCTGGTATTTTTTTTGCTGTATTTCAAGCATTTTATTCACTTCATCTTTTGCGCCTGCTTTAATAATATCCTTAATATCAATCACATAATCGCAATTTGGACATTTTATTTCATTAACTTTTTCCATATAAATTTCCTTTATTCTTGAGTGTTATTTGTTTGTTGTTGCTGAATATTTTTCTGTATATTATTTAAAAAACTTGGTAATGCTTTATTTATAGCATCCTTTGCTTTATTTGTCGTATCAGTTATAACCTGCTCTTTTTTTTGCTCAATTTGATTTTTCACATCTTCTTTTGTTTTAATTTTTAAGCCCAATCCCAAATTCGAAAGCAAGCTTTGTGCTTGATTTTCATCACTTTGTGTCATCAACCATTTAAAGGACTTCACAGAAGCTGCATTAAAAATATTTCCAACAACTTCAACTTTAAAATATTTTGAATTACTACTTTCAGGTGTCAATTTGGGTATTTTATTTATATATGCTTCATCAATTTTTTGATTATAGCTATTTATTAATGATGAAATAGTGTTACCAAATTTTCCAACATTACCAATAAGTTTTGAAATAGACATATCATTTAATGGGCCTAACAGTGTAGCTATTTCATTTGAAACACAGCCCATAAGTTCAATATTGCTATCATTATTTAACAAATTCATTTTACCTGCTATATATAAACTCATATTCTTACCTGAAGATGTAACCGGATTTAAACTCATCCAACCATTTGAAAAGCTAACATTTCCTTTTAAATAATCAAATTCACCTGAGTTTTTTGGTGAAATTGTACGCAATGTGTTTGCAAGATTAGATTTAAATAGACTTATTCCATTTAAATTTTGAGCATAAAGAAAATGCTCAAAAGTTCCTAAATCACCTAATTGCCCATTTTTAATTATAAAATCAGCATTTCCTTTTAATGTTTTCATCTGTGTATTGTAATCAATACCTTGCATATTTATATTTGCATTAAAATCTAAAGTTCCTTTGACCTGATCCTTCACTCCAACAGTTGCATAAATTGCATCATTTGCTTTTAGTGCCTGACCATTTATTTTTACATTTGTATTTGTATTTTTAAGATTGTATGTAACTTTTGGTATTGATATTTTCCCTTCAAAAGCATTTGCATTTAAATTTGTTAGATAAAATACATTATTTGCTAAACTAAAATCAGATTTAATATTTGTAGCTATAATGTTTCCCATTTTAAATTTCACAATTTCACCTTTACCATTTATAATCTTTAATGGTAAGTCAAAATTATTTGATGATTGATTAGTCATTTTTGAAGATGATGATTGCACTTTTGCAAGATTATCAACAATTTCAAATAGCTTATCCGCATCTATTGAATTTGAGCTAATATCAAGTGGATTTAATGTTATAACTTTATCGTATAGTGAATTTATACTAGCATTAAAATTAACCTTTGACTCATTTAAATTTAAATCATTACAATTAATCAAAAGTTCTTCACCATTTAATGTTATATTTAAATCAGATAAAGATGTTTTTAATTGTGGAATATTTGCATTCAGAACTTTTACAAACCCACCAAATTGCGGCCTTTCAAGTTTACCATTAATATTAACGTCTGTTTTAACAAGAACACTTGAATTAATAAACTGAGGAATAGAAAACGAAATTTC
>USEW01000125.1 GCA_900553845.1 uncultured bacterium | reverse complement strand
AAAAATATAAATGCAATTTGAATAAATAATAAATTTGTTAACTTTTTATCCATAAAATTTTCCTTTTTCCCCTCTTTGAATTTATCTATAATTAATATTTTAAATGTTAAGTACAGGATTTGTCAACAATATTAAGATTTATAGTTTAATTTATGTATAATTTTACTAAGTTGTTTAATTCAAATAAACGTTTTGAAACTTCATTTTGAGAAATGTTAAGTTCAAAGGATATCTGATTCTGTGTTTTTTTATTAATATAACGAAGTTTATATAGTTTTAAGTATTGTTCATTTGGATATTCTTTATTTATTTCAATAACTGAATTTAAAATTGACTGCATAAGTTCTTTATTTTCAATTGTTTTTGAATATGAAAATTTAGGATCTAAAAGTTCATACATTATTTTATCTTCATAATCTAAACTGGAATTTTTAATGACTTCGTTAATATTCGAAATATCAAATGCCATTGTTTTTGTATGGTTAATGTTTGGGTAAACACTTTTTAAACGTTTGTGTTGTTTTAATATTGTAAGTATTGAAGTGTTAACTATTTTAGCAGAATAGCCTTCAATTTTTGTTAAATCTTTAATTGAATTTATAAATACATGAAGTTTTGAGTATGCTTCATTGGTAAACTCTTCAAACAAATCTTCATTTCCTATAAATCTTGGATTGTTTCTAACAAGCTGCTGAATTATTTTAATCTGACTTTCAAAAACCACTGATGTAACCATTTTATTATTCCCCAAATTTAACTTTATATATTTATATTATAACATAAATTTTAAAATTCAAATTCTAAAATTAATATTAAAGGTTTTTTAATTGTTTCAACAATAGGCGGCTTTATATAATTCAAAGTTTGTTTTGTAGTTGAAACAATTAAATCGTCAACTACTTCGTTGCCACTTGCTTGTATTATTTTAACATCAGCCACACTACCATTTGTGTCAATAATAATCTGAAGTTGAAATTTTGTTTGATAGACCATTTCTTTTAATTCAATAAATTGGGTCTGTAAATTTATTTTAAGATTTTTGCCAACATCAATTAGATACTTGTTATATACCGGTGTTTTTAAGACGATTTCTGGTGCTTCCCAGGAAATCTGCGAAAGTTTTAATGGACGTGGGACTAAAACTTCACGTGTTTTAATATTTTGACCGTCTATAGCTGCATTTTCTGGAGGAATGTCATCAACAATATGTAAATAATTTTGTTTATCAGCAATATTATTTATTTTATTATAATAATTATACCCCAAATAACATAAAGTACCAAATATCAAAGCCAAAATAACCGGTAAAACCACTTTTTTCTTTAAACTTTGTTCTATCGTGCTTATTTCATCAATATTTTCCTTTATTGTTTGTGCTTCATCATATAATATACTGAGTTTTGAATTGTCTTGATTATTTAATGCATCTGGTATTTCATTTTTTTCAATAATTTTGCTATCATCTTCTGTTATTTTCTCAACAAGATTATTTTCAGCAATTTCATTATAATTTTCATTATTTATGATACTTGTATTGTCTTCTATAATATTGTTGTTGTCTATGATATCTTCTTTTAAATTACTTATATTATCATCATAATCAGCATCTTCTTTATTTATATCTGGTATAAAATAAGGGTTATTGATATATCTATCAATCTCGTTAGTTATATCACTGTTATAATCACTATTACGTATCATTGATTCAAATTTATAATAATAAAGAAGTTTTTGACGGCAAGACTGACACTTTGATAAATGTTTTATTAATTCAACATTTTCTGTTACAGTTAAGTTTTTATCAATAAAGCTTATAAAATTAGTTTTTATATGTGTAAAAATTTCGCAATTTTTAGTAACCTCGAAATTACTTAGAAATTTATTTATATCATTTTGTAAATTATTTATGTTATTCAAACTAGCAGTATCAACATAAATATAATTCGTATTTTCCTTTACTTTATTTAAAAAATTTGTATTTATTGTTCCAGTTATATCAAATGATTTTAAATCAGAGTGAAGTTTTGCAACAAGATACATAGGGGGTTCAATTGAAGCTTCAAAGTGGATTTTAGGAACAGCAACTGAAAGTTCGTTTTCAAAATGATATGTTATATGAACAGGTAAATTGTTTGAATAAATGTCAACATATTCATAATTTTCAATTATATCTTCAATTTGGAATAGCGAATCATCCAGGTTAAAGTTAAATCCCATATTGTTTAAATAATTCCTAGCAGATGAAGCTATTGAAAGAGTATAAAAAAGTTTTTTTCTCAAAAATTCATCTTTAATGTTAAAAGTATATTTTTGGGCAAATTCACTATCTTTTGCTGTTATTTCAATATTATTATACATAGTAACATCATTTCTTTTTAATAAAATATTATCCATACTATTATAGATTACACTTAAATTAAAAATATTCCAATATTTTTGTTAATTTTTGTAAATTCTTCTAATAAAAAATTAACAAAAAATAATATATTTAAGTAAATTTCTTTACGTAAAAAAATGGTTATAATATAATTAAGTAAAAGTAAAATTAATATTACAGATTAAGTGGGAAATAATTGGTGAAAATGAAAACGGCAATATATCCAGGGAGCTTTGATCCTATAACTTTAGGGCATTTTGATGTTTTAAAAACAGCTGCTTCTATTTTTGATAAAGTCATTATTGCGGTTTTAAACAATACAAAAAAATCATGTTATTTAACAACCCACCAAAGAGTAAATTTGATTAAAGAAACTGTTAAAGGTATTAAAAATGTTGAAGTTGATAGCTTTGAGGGATTAACAGTGGACTATGCAAAAAAAATGAATGCTGAGGTTATTATAAGAGGATTAAGAGCTGTTTCTGATTTTGAATACGAAATGCAGCTTTCTCAAAATAACCGTGCATTGGATGCGTCCATAAACACAGTTTTTTTAATAACAAAACCAAAATATAATTTTATATCATCTTCATTTGTGAAAGAAATTCATATGATGAGAGGTGATATCTCAAAATTTGTACCAGGATGCGTATGTGATTATTTGGAAAATAAATATAAAAACAAAATATAAGTCGAAAGGATAATAAAATGACACAAATAAGAGTACAAGAACTATTAGACAGGGCCAATTATATACTGGATACAGGGTTCCGTTTGGTTGGAAAGGTTATGATTGATAGTGAAGCTATGGAAACATTGCTTGACAGAATACACGATGCTTTACCAGAAGATATTCGTGAAGCTGAAAGACTTTTAAAACGTAAGGATGAAATACAACTTGAAGCACAACAAAGAGCTGACCGTATAATTGCCGATGCTCAAAATGAAGCAGGTAGAGTTTTAAGTGAATCTGAGCTTTTGCGCGCGGTTCAGGTTGAAGCACAGAAAATACGTGAACAGGTAATTTCGGATTGTGAAGATATAAAACGCCGTGCAATGGATGAAGCTGAATCAATACGTAGTCAGGCTTTGGATGAAGCATCTAAAATACGTGAAGGTGCTGAAGTTTATGCTGAACAGGTTTTAAATAATCTTGAAACCGATTTAACACAAATTCAACAAGTTGTGAAAAACGGACAGATTTATTTGACAAAACATAAACAAAGTTATGAAGCAGGTGCTGGTATGGCTCAATTTTCCAACAATTCAAATGAACAATTACAGCTTGATTATGCAGAATAGTTTATTTTGTCAAGATTTTATACTCATTTAGATAAATATAGTTTTTTATAATATTATTATCTTTTGAGTTCTTACTTAAATTTTGATTTATGAATTTTAATTTACTTTTGTTTAATCTTTTGTTTTGTTTATGATTATTCATATACCAGTTATTATTTAATTTATAAATCCCGGCAATTATATCTCCGGTTAAATATTAGAATTGTTCTTTTTTGTATATAGTTTATAATTTGAAAATATCATGAAAAAATTAAATTTATTTTTTTTAGTAGTAATTTGTATAAGTATATTGTTTGTATCTATACATTTTAAAGATTTTGATTTTACCAATAAAGCATATAAAATTTATAAACAGGGACTTGCGTTTGAACAAAAAAACGATCTTCAGAATGCATATTTTAATTTTTCAAGAATCCCCAAATATAGTCCTTTATATAAATTTGCTATAATGCACCAAGCTCAGAATGCTTATAAGTTAAACGATTATAAAACATCTGCTTATTACTATTCAAAGTATGTTAAAATGTTTCCGGATACTATTTTAACATCAAAAGCCTGTTATTATCTGGGTTTGTCCTATTATAAAGATAAAGATTATAAATCAGCATATCAAACATTTAATAATTTAGTTAAAAAATATCCTAAAACCGATTTTGGCATCGCAGGCAATTATTATCTTGGTATAATTAATCAGCAGGCCAATTTTCAGAAGGAAATTGATTCTTTAAATTATTTTATAAAATATATTGATAATGCACCTTTGGGCAAATTAAGCAAAAATGTTTTAATTGAAGTAAAAAAATTAGATTTAAAGTTAAATGATAAAAATAAAAAAATAATTGGCATAGCTTCATATAAAAACAATTTATATAAGGATTGTATTAATTATTTAAACGGAATAGAAGACCCTGATATTTGGCCTTATTTAGCTTCTTCATATGCAAAAAACAATCAATATTTATCTGCTAAAAAGATTTTTGAAGAAGGTTTAAAAAATAAAGAATGTAGTTTGGATAAAAATATTTTATATAATGCTATTGAAAGTTATATTGAACTTTTTCCAAATAGAAAAAATGGTTGGATAGCTGTAAAAAACATTATTGAACAAAATCCATCGCGATGCGGACTTGATTTTGTTTTATACAATCTTGCAAAATATGAAAATGAAAAAAATGCTTTAAATTATTATTTTAAAATATTTGATGATTTTAAAGACGGTGATTTTGCTTCGGAATCTTTGTGGGAAATATTCTGGTATTATTACAAAAATAAAAGTTATAAAACAGCTAAGATATATGCATTAAAGCACGCTGATCTTTATAATAATACCCAGGCAAGCCCAAGAATTTTATTTTGGCTTGGAAAGTTGTCAATGATGGAAGGAAATTTCTCAAATGCAAATTCTTACTTTAAAGATGTTATAACGAAATATCCAAACAGTTATTATGCATTTCGAGCCAATAGTAAATTAAATAACAGAAATGATGTAAAATTAAGACGTACATATAAACCCTTAAACGAAAAGGTTATAAATCCTCAATTTCCTATTAACTATACTAAACTTAGCCCCAAAGATATGTCGCTTGTTATGAAAATTATTGATTTGGATGATTATTCACTTCTTGAACAAGTTGATTTTGATACGGAGTTTATTGATAGTTGGATAAGTTATAAAAAAGGGAATTATGTGCGTTCGGTAAACCTTGCTAAAACTGCATTTGACGAACTTGACGTAAAACCTTTATTTTATGATGAATTATATAAACAGAAAAAGGATTTTACACATATCCTGACATCTCATGAGCAGGGAGCTTCTCATGC